>CANJUS010000085.1:0-6287 GCA_947477505.1 Comamonadaceae bacterium
CCCCCTTGAGCGTTGACAGCGTGCCCCCCAAAGTGCGCACCTTCTGAGCCCACACCCATCCACCTCATCGGCCATCTTCCATAGCAGCAAAGACACCATGAAACGCACGTTCAAAATTTACCGCTACGACCCCGAGCGCGATGCCAAGCCCTACATGCAAACCATTGAGGTCGAGCTTGACGGCCACGAGCGCATGCTGCTCGATGCGCTGATGAAAATCAAAGCACAAGACCCCACCTTGTCTTTTCGCCGCTCTTGCCGCGAAGGCGTTTGCGGCTCCGACGCCATGAACATCAATGGCAAAAATGGCCTGGCCTGTTTGACCAATATGCTCAGCTTGCCCGGCGAGATCGTGCTCAAGCCCTTGCCTGGGTTGCCCGTCATCCGCGACCTGATCGTGGACATGACCCAGTTTTTCAAGCAGTACAACTCGATCAAGCCTTACTTGGTCAACGAGACCATGCCGCCAGAAAAAGAGCGGCTGCAGTCCCCCGAAGAGCGCGACGAGCTCAACGGCTTGTACGAATGCATCCTGTGCGCGAGCTGCTCGACGAGCTGCCCCTCGTTTTGGTGGAACCCCGATAAATTTGTCGGCCCCGCTGGCCTGCTGCAAGCCTATCGCTTCATCGCTGACAGCCGCGACCATGCCACAGCCGAGCGGCTCGACAACTTAGAAGACCCCTACCGGCTGTTTCGCTGTCACACCATCATGAATTGCGTCGATGTCTGCCCCAAGGGTTTGAACCCAACCAAGGCCATTGGCAAGATCAAAGAGTTGATGGTGCGCCGCACCGTCTGAGTCCCATCCGATGAACGCCGTAGCCCACCCCCCCATCACCGACCACGACTGGATTGGTGAACGGGCATTGAGCAAGCTGCGTTGGCGCTGTCGCCGTGGATTGTTGGAAAACGACTTGTTTCTCGAGCGGTTTTTTCAGCGCCACGCGGATACCTTGACCGAATTTCAAGCCCAAGGATTGACCGAGTTGATGGACTTGTCAGACAACGACTTGCTCGATTTGTTGCTGCAACGCACCCCCATCCCCGGTGATGCATCGGCCCCTTTCTCAGCGGTGCTGCACCTTTTGCGCAAAGCCGCCCAACCGACCCCTTCCGTCTCCTCCCCTGTTCAGGACTAACACCATGAAAATCGCGGACTACAAAGCCACCTTGTCTTTCAGCAACGGTCAGCCCGGCATCGAAATGCCTGTTTACAAGGGCAGCATCGGTCCCGACGTGGTCGACATTCGCAAGCTGTACGGCCAAACCGGCATGTTCACCTACGACCCAGGGTTTTTGTCGACTGCGTCTTGCCAATCTGCCATCACCTACATCGACGGCGACAAAGGCGAGTTGCTTTACCGCGGCCACCCCATCGAACAGTTGGCCACCCAATGCGACTTTTTAGAAACCTGCCACCTGCTGTTGTACGGTGAGTTGCCCAACGCCCAAAAGAAAACCGCCTTCACCTCCTTGGTCACCAACCACACCATGGTGCACGAGCAAATGCAGTTTTTCCTGCGCGGCTTTCGCCGTGACGCGCACCCCATGGCCGTGCTCACCGGGCTGATCGGCGGCTTGTCGGCCTTCTACCACGACAGCACCGACATCAACAACGCCGAGCACCGCGAGATTGCCGCCATTCGCTTGATCGCCAAAATGCCCACCTTGGTGGCCATGGCCTATAAGTACAGCGTGGGCCAGCCTTTCATGTACCCCAAGAACGACTTGAGCTATGCGGGCAACTTTTTGCGCATGATGTTTGGCAACCCCTGTGAGGAGTACAAGGTCAGCCCAGTGCTCGAGCGCGCTTTGGACCGCATCTTTATCTTGCATGCCGACCACGAGCAAAACGCATCCACCTCCACGGTGCGCCTGTGCGGTTCATCGGGCACCAACCCGTTTGCCGCCATTGCCGCAGGTGTGGCTTGCTTGTGGGGCCCTGCACACGGCGGCGCCAACGAGGCCTGCCTGAACATGCTCGAAGACATCCAAAAAATGGGTGGCGTGGCCAAAGTCGGCGAGTTCATGAACCAGGTCAAAGACAAAAACTCCAACGTCAAGTTGATGGGTTTTGGCCACCGTGTTTACAAAAACTACGACCCCCGTGCCAAACTCATGCAAGAGACCTGCAACGAAGTGCTGCAAGAGTTGGGCTTGGAAAACGACCCCCTCTTCAAGCTGGCCAAGGCCCTGGAAAAAATCGCCCTCGAAGACGATTACTTCGTCAGCCGCAAGCTCTACCCGAATGTGGATTTTTACTCGGGCATCGTGCAGCGCGCCATTGGCATCCCGGTGAATTTGTTCACCGGTATTTTTGCCCTGGCCCGCACCGTGGGTTGGATCGCGCAACTCAACGAGATGATTGGCGACCCCGAGTACAAAATTGGTCGCCCCCGCCAGTTGTTCACAGGTGCCGAACGCCGCGACGTGCTGCCCTTGGCCAAGCGCTGATCGACCCACCCCGCTGCGGCGGGGTTTTTTGTGCCCTTTCGATTTGCCTGGAACACACCATGACCGACTACACCCCTTCTGCCGAGTTGCAAGCCCGCGTGGTGGCCCGGCGCGGCCAACTCCATGCCTTCTCACACATGGCACCTCAGCGTACCGCCTTGGTGGTGGTGGACATGCAAAACGCATTTGTCAAAAAAGGCGCTGGCCACGCCTGGGTGCCCGCTGCGGCGCCCACCTGTGGTGCAATCAATCGCTTGGCCGAGGCCTTGCGCCACAAAGGCGGCACCGTGGTCTGGATCCTCAACACCTTCACCGAGGAATCCTTGCACAGCTGGTCGCACTTCCATGAAAATTTATCGTCTCCTGCCGGCTTGAAGCTGCGCAGTGAAACCATGTCCGCTGGCCACGATGGACACGCTTTGTACGCCGACTTGCAACCCCAGGCCAGCGACTGGCAAGTGCCCAAAACCCGCTACAGCGCGTTCATTCAAGGCGCGAGCGATCTGCACGAACAATTGCAAAAAGCGGGCATTGACACCTTGCTCATCGCCGGTACCGCAACCAATGTGTGCTGCGAGTCCACCGCGCGCGACGCGATGATGCTCAATTACAAAACCGTGATGGTCTCAGATGCCTGCTCAGCCTTCACGCCACAAGAACATGCGGCCAGCTTGGATTCTTTTTTGCTCAATTTTGGCGATGTGCAAACCACCGACGAGGTGATGGCACTGCTGCGCGCCAGCCAGCACTGACTCAGCGCGCCAACGCGGCCGCTTGGTTGGCGCAAATCCAACCGCTGGCAAAGGCACTGAGCAAACCATTGCCCGACAAATAGCCCCACACCGCATTGCCCGACACGCCTCGGGCAGCACCCCCCCCAGCGAACAAATTGGGCCAGGGCTGGCCTTGCTCAGACAACACCTGGCACTGGGCATTGATGTCCAAGCCTCCCTGGGTGTGAAACAACGCACCAGTCACCTTGATGAGGTGATAGGGCGCTTGCAACACCCGCTCAATGCGCCGACCCAAGGCATCAACCTGGCCAGGCACCATGGCGTTCAAGGTCGCTTGCAATTGTTGCGGGTCACAACCCACCCATTGGGCAATTTGCCCCAAATCGCCACTGCTGCGCACCGCACCAGCGGCTTGGGCATCGCGAAAGTCTGGAAAGTCTTGGGCAAAGCGCAGAACCGGGTCATCAAACAGGTTCCATGCCATGCCGTCAGGCTGGGCCAACACCTGGGTGGCTGCCTCCGAGTAGCCCTGTGTTTCATCGTGAAAGCGCGCGCCCAGTTGGTTGATTTGGACGCCCCCCTCCATCATCAAACCCCATGAGATCAAGGCCCCTTGCGGCATGGCCCAAGAGCCATGTCCCTGATAAGCCCCCATGTCGGCCAAACGGGCCCCCATTTGCTGGCCCCAAGCTATTGCACTGCCGTCGTTGCCCGTGTGGCCCGCAAACACCGCATCGGCCATTTCTGGCAACCATTCACGCAACATGTGTGGGTTGCCCCCAAAACCATTGCAGGCCAACACCAAAGCTTGGCAAGCCAAGTATTCGATCTGCCCATCAGGCCGTTCATAACCGACACCGATGACCTGCCCTTGCGGATTCATCCATAACTCGCGCACCAAGGCTTGGGTGAGCACATCCACCCCCTCGTGCTCAGAGATATTTTGCAACTGCGCCATCAAGGCCGCACCCGAACGCTCGGGTGTGGCGTGCATGCGCAGGGCCGAATGACCAGGGTAGCGAAACCCACTCAAGACATCGAGTTGCAAACCCAGATCCACCAAGCCGTCGATGGCTTGGGCCACGGCCACGGCGTATGCATGCACCAAGTGAGGTGCGGCTTGGCCGTGCGCTTTGTCTTGGATGTCTTTTTCAAATTGGGCGACCGAGTCTTCTATGCCTTGCGCACGCTGCACTTGGGTGGCCGCAGCCGGGATAAACCCCGAGGACAAGGCGGTCGAGCCGCTGGGCTGCGCATCGCGCTCGAGCACCACCACCGCCACACCGAGTTGGCGCAAACGGATGGCACACACCTGGCCGCAGGCACCGCCACCGACCACGGCAACGCTCACCTCAGGGCATCCTGCAGGCATGCTGTCAGCTGTCACCACGCGCAAAGAATGGACCATGTTGAACTCCTGTTGGGTCAAACTTCCAAGGTGGATGGGGCAAACATTTCTTCGACCTGAACCACCCGGTCTGTCAGGCCTTGCTCATGCACATAGCGGGCAATGGTTTCCACCACGGTGCGCGATGACTTCATGCCATACGACTTGGGGTCGAGCTTCATGGCCGACTGACCTGCGGGGTCGATCAAGCCAGTGTCGAAATAGTCTTTCAAGGTGTCAGCGGTTTCTTGCTCGACCTCTTTTTTGGCTGCCATGAAGCAATGGAATAAATTGAGCGCCAGCCAAGGGTGTTTTTCGTACAAGTCGCGCTTGATGACCACCGTGTGGTTGATCGGGTAAATGCCCGTCTTGGCAAAGTAACGCCGCCCCTCGGCACCAGGGTCTGGGAACAGCGGTTGGATGATCGGGTGTGCATTCAAGTCAATGGTGCTGCGGTCCACCAGGTTGCGGCTGGTCAGGTAAAGCACGGTGGCGTCGAGCTGGTCGTTGAGCAGCATCTCCCCGATGTTGGTTTTGGGGTCAATGGTGTTCAAACGCACACCCGGGGGAGGTTTGAAGCCGGTGACGCCACCATGGCTTTTTTCGGGGGCGCGCTCCATGAACCAATCAATGTCTTTGGCTTGCACATCAAACTCGTGGGCCAACACACCGCGCGCCCACAATGCGGCCGTTTGCTGGTACTCGGGCACGCCCACGCGCTTGCCGCGCAGGTCTTGCGGGGTGCGGATGCCTTTGTCGGCACGGATCAAGATGTTGGTGTGAAAAAACTTGCGCGAGGTGTAAATGGGCAAGGCCACCCAGCTGTTGTCGCCACGGGCGGTGGCAATGATCAATGACGACAGCGACATCTCGGACACATCGAAATCGCGGTACTTGAGTTGGCGCCAAAACATCTCGGAGGGAAACACCACCGTGGGGATCAGGTTCACGCCTTGCGGATGGTGCCGTCCTTGGGCAATGGGGCGGGTGCGCTCGTTGTCTGAAAAAGCAATGCTCAGCGTGAGCTTGTCCATGGTGTGGGCCTCAGGTGGTGATTGACCTGCGCCGATGGCGCACTCAAGGTCTGCGCGGATGATAGCGGCGCTGGGTCAGCTTTCGGCCTGTGGGGGTCGCCTGTGCAACCCTTGCATGATCCCTCAGTAAGACCAACCCCAGCCCAGGTGCAAAGCCGGCATATTGGTGCTGGGCACGTCAAAGGTGCCATAAGTGTCGGCATAGTCCCTGATCTTGGATTCGGGCACCGTCACATAGCGCAATTTGACACTGGCAAACCACGGGGTTTGGGGTTGGTAGCGCGCCCCCAAAGACAAACCCCAGGTGGTGCCCTTGGTGCCGGCATCGATCAAATCCATTTGCCCAAGCGAGCCTCCCACTTGCATCACCCAATCGGTGCTGCGCCAGACATCGCGGTCCAGCGCCACCGCATAGGTGTTGGCCAAGGTGCGTTTGGACAGTGGCAAGCTGGTGCCCAGGCTGGCGATGCTGACCCCATTGAAGGGCGTTTGCATTTGGCTGATCCACAGCGACACATCGACCGGCCAGCCATAGGGCTGGCGCCAACCGTAGTTCAGGGCATAGGTCTGGCTGACGCCATATTGGGCATTGGCGGTCAGATTGCTGAGGTTAAAAGCAGGAACTGAAAAAGGCCTGGTGGTGACATCACCCGCCGGTGAATACCCATATGAGAGTTC
>CANJUS010000086.1:0-6245 GCA_947477505.1 Comamonadaceae bacterium
GCGGCCCACGATGTCCACCACATCGGCGCGCGCCAACAGTTCTTGGATAAAGGATTGCGGTATGGCCATGGGGACTTCGGGTGGAGCGGGCATTGTAGGCAGCGATACCAACAGCCTGTTGCAGCGCACGCATGCCAAGTGAACCCGCGCATTTATCTTGCGCCACGATCAAGATGGCATTTGAATAACATCAGCGAGACCGTCTTCGCTGTGCAGTTCAGTCTCCCTTGACCGCCCCTTCGCGCCGTGCATCTGCCCCACCCACCCAAGCCCCTTGGATTCGCTGCAGACCGTGCAACCCGCTGGTCAGGTCGGTGTGCCGCACCGGGTGGCCGCGCAGGGCCAAGGCGGCCGAGGTGGGTTCGCTGAAGCGGCCGCTTTCCAGCCACAGGGGCCCTTGGGGCGAGAACACCGCCAGGTGCGGTAAATCAAATGCGCTTTGCGGATGCAGGCCGGCGTGCAGCATGGCCCACAAAGCCTGTGTGGTGTAGTGGATGATGGCCGCGCCCCCCGGGCTGCCCAAGCTGATCTGCACTTGGGGCGCAGTGTCCTTGGGTGTGCGGCGCAGCACCAAGGTGGGCGACATGGACGAGCGCGGTCGCTTGCCCGGTTCGACCCGGTTGGCCACGGGCAGGCCTTGTTCATCGCGCGGCACAAAGCTGAAGTCGGTGAGTTGGTTGTTGAGCAAAAAACCGCCCGCTTCACCCAGGCTGACCATGTTGTGCGAACCAAAAGCAGACTCGATGCTGGTGGTCATCGCCAAAGTGTGGCCCCATGCATCGGTGACGCTCAGGTGGCTGGTGCCATGCTCAGTTTGTTCGGGCATGGGGGCCCAGGCCATGGTCAGCGCCCCAGGTTGACCTGCACGGGCTTGTGCCATGCGCTTGGCGCCAATGGTTTTGGCCCGTTCGCGCAGGTAGGGGGAGGCAATCAGGCTGCGCCAATCCCCGGCGGGGGCGGGTACAAAAGCCGGGTCCGCCAGGTACAGCGCGCGGTCGGCGTAGGCCAGTCGGGCGGCTTCGGTGTAGGTGTGCAGCCAAGACTCGCTCCAGCCTAGTGGGTGGCTTGTGTGTTCGTTCGCGCGTTGGAGGGGCGCATCCCTTGCGCTGCGGGGCAAAGACAAATCCAGTAAACCCAAAATTTGGGCCATGGCCACAGCGCCCGAACTGGGCGGGGGAAAGCCGCAAACCTGGTGCACAACGCGCTGCGCCAGGTGGTCAAAGCACATGGGTTCGCGCTCCACGGCTTGGTAGTTGCGCAGGTCTTGCAGGCTGAGCAGGCCGGGGTTGCTGGGGTGTTGCTGTACTTTGTTGACCATGGCCTGAGCGATGGCGCCTTCGTGAAAGGCCTGCGTGCCTTGGTTGGCGATGCGCTCAAGCACCTGGGCTAAGCCAGGGTTTTGCAAACGGTGCCCGACGGGCCAAGGCTGGCCATCGGGCTGGAAGAAATAGGCCCGCGCTTGCGGGTCTTGTTGCAAGGCGCTGGCCTGTCGCAACAGCTGGTGCAAGCGTGGGCCCATGGGAAAGCCCGTTTGTGCCAAGGTGATGGCGGGCTCGAACAAGCGTGCCCAAGGCAAGCGGCCGTGGGCGCGGTGGGCCAGTTCGAGCATGCGCAGCACGCCGGGGACACCCACGGACAAACCACCGCTCACCGCTTGGCGCATGTCCATGGCTTGGCCCTCGCGCATGAAGAGGTCTTCGGTGACCGAGGCGGGTGCGGTTTCGCGCCCGTCGTAGGCACGCACGCGCTGGCCGTCGTGGTAGAGCAAAAAAGCCCCGCCGCCAATGCCGCTCGATTGAGGCTCGACCAGGGTGAGCACCATTTGCACCGCTATGGCCGCGTCAAGCGCCGAACCACCTTGGCGCAAGATGTCCAAGCCGGCTTGGCTGGCCAAGGGGTGGGCGGCGCTCACGCCTTGGCGCGCAAAGCGCACGCCGCTCTGGATGGTCAGACCCGTGGCGGCTTCGGGTTGCAGCGCAGCATTGGCTTGCGCTGCAGCCGGGCCAGGGCAGACAGCCCATCCCCCGGCAAAAACCCAGGCCAGCAGCCCGGTCAACGGCCGGACATTTGGCCTGTGGGGCCACTTCATGCGGGCTGCGACTGGGCGATCACTTCGGGGCCAAACGGATGGCGCCGTCCAAGCGAATCACCTCGCCGTTGAGCATCTCGTTTTCAAAAATATGCACGGCCAAACGCGCGTAGTCTTGCGGGGTGCCCAAGCGAGAGGGGAAGGGCACGCTGGCGGCCAGCGCGTCTTGCACGTCCTTGGGCATGCCAAACATCATGGGGGTACCAAAAATGCCGGGGGCGATGGTCATGTTGCGAATGCCATTGCGTGCCAGGTCGCGGGCAATGGGCAAGGTCATACCGACCACGCCACCCTTGGTGGCAGAGTAAGCGGCTTGACCAATTTGACCGTCGTAGGCCGCCACGGATGCGGTGTTGATGATGGCACCCCGCTCGGCAGTGGGTTCGGGGTCGTTTTTGCACATGGCCTCGGCGGCCAAGCGGATCATGTTGAAGGTGCCGATCAAATTGACGGTGACGGTTTTGGTGAACACGGCCAGCGAGTGCGCGCCATGCTTGCCCACGGTTTTTTCGGCCGGGGCAATGCCCGCGCAGTTGACCAAGCCCATGAGCTTGCCCATCGAGACCGCCTTGGCCACCACGGCCTGGCCGTCGGCCTCGCTGCTGACGTCGCAGCGCAGGAAGGCGCCACCAATTTCTTTGGCAATGGCTTGGCCTTTTTCTTCTTGCATATCGGCGATCACCACTTTGCCGCCTTTGGCCGCCAGCATGCGCGCCGTGCCCTCACCCAGCCCCGAAGCGCCGCCGGTGACGATGAAAACTTTGCCTGAAATGTCCATGTAGTTAGCTCCTGGTTGAATCGGTGTGAGGGCAGATTATCGGCCAGCGCCCAAGCCTTCCCATCGTTTGGCGTGCCGGTGTGCTGTCCATGTGGGGGTGCTGTCGGGGCAGGGACGAAATCGGCACAGCCTTTGGCTGGCCAACACCGACAATGGCGGTTGTGCGCTTGCCCCGCAAACTTTTGATCGAGAACCCCGCCATGAACCTTTCCCTTTTTTCGCGCCGCGCCCACGCTGGGGTTGCTTTGATCGTGCTGGCTTTGTTGGCGGGGTGCGCCACTCCGCCAGCACCGCCCAAGGACGAACAAAGCCCAGTTCCCACACCGGAAGTGGTGGTGCCCAAACCCAAACGCCTGGGCTTGGCCTTGGGGGGCGGCGGCGCGCGTGGTTTTGCCCACGTGGGTGTATTGCAGGTGCTGGAAGAGGCGGGCATCAAGCCCGACCTGGTGGTGGGCACATCGGCGGGCAGCTTGGTCGGTGCTTTGTATGCCAGCGGCAAAACCGGCGCCCAGTTGCAGCGCATCGCCGAGACGATGGAGGAGTCCACCATCACCGACTGGGCCTTGCCCTTTTTGAACCGGGGTGTGCTGCGCGGTGAGGCGCTGGCCCGCTACGTATCAGCCCAAACCCAGGGACGCAAAATAGAAGAGTTGCCCATCCGTTTGGGCATTGTGGCCACCGATCTGAATTTGGGCGAGGGGGTGCTTTTTCAACGCGGGGACACCGCCACTGCGGTGCGCGCATCGAGCGCCGTGCCATCGGTGTTTTTGCCCGTGCGCATCAACAACCGCGACTATGTCGATGGCGGCTTGGTCGCGCCTGTGCCGGTGCGCTATGCCAGGGAAATGGGTGCCGAGGTGGTGCTGGCGGTGGACATTTCCACCACACCCGAGGGCAGCCAGGCCGAGTCGATGCTGCAAATATTGCTGCAAACCTTCAACATCATGGGCAAAAGCATCAAAACATTGGAGCTCAAAGAGGCCAATGTGGTCGTGCGCCCCAACTTGGTTGGCGTCAGCAGCGCCGATTTCAATGCCCGTTTGCGCGCCATCGAAGCCGGACGCGCCGCCATGCTGGCTGCGCTGCCATCGCTCAAGGCGGCTTTGTCGATGAACCGCTGAGCGTCAAAGGGGCACCTCAGCGCACCGATGGAGCCGCCCTAAAAAAAGAGGCCTCGTCTTGCGACGAGGCCTTGAAGGGATCCCGGAACCGAAAGGTTGCGACAGGATCCGAGGAGACAAGTGTTGCTGGGCCAGGGCCGCTGGCCCCAACGCGATCAGCGTTTTTTGCTGGCGGTTTTGGTGGCGTTGACAGCGGTGGCGGTCACGGCGTTGAAGTTGGCTTCGGCCATGTCAGTGGCTTGCTTGACCGCTTTTTGCATCGATTCCATGGCGTTTTGGCTGGCGGCCACAGCGCTTTTGAGCATGGACACTGCGGTGTCAGAGCCGGCAGGCGCGTTTTTGGCGGCAGAGTCGATCAGGCCAACGAAAGACTTTTGGGCTTCGGCAGACTTTTCTTCCATGGCTTTGCCAAACTGAGCGCCGGTGCTGGTGGCGATGTCATACAGGTGACGGCTGTAAGAAGCTGATTTTTCAGCCAAAGGCTGGAACAAACCGGCTTGCAGGGCCAACAGCTCTTGCATGTCTTTGACGCCCATGGCGGCGTGGGCGTGGCCCACCGTCTCGGACAAAGCTGCTTTGGTGGCGGTGAGGTTGAGTTCAACCATTTTTTCGAAACCAGCAAAGGCCGAGTGGGTCAGGCCGTACAGGGTTTCCAGGTTGGCTTTTTGGCTGGAGGTGATTTGGTCAACAGTGATCATGGTGTGTCCTTAAGTTGGTTGAGGTTCACTGCGACGCGGAAGATGTTGCGCTGCAGCATGGGTAGAAGTATAGGGTTATCCCTCGTTATTTCAAGCGATTATTGCTGCGATGCAACATATTAGAGTGGCGGTTCTAAATCGGCCCCAAACCGGGACAATGGCCGCCCGTGAACATTTATTACGCCACCCCCCACGTACAGCAACTCCCGCCAGGGCACCGTTTTCCCATGGGCAAGTACGAGCGGCTGCGCGCACGCCTGGGGCAAGAGTTGCCCCAATTGAGGCTGTCATTGGCCGATCCGGTCAGTGATGGCGAACTGGCCCTGGTGCATACCCCGGCTTACATTGAGGCCGTGGTCAGTGGCAGCCTGAGTGCGGCCCAGCAGCGCGAAATCGGCTTTCCCTGGACTCCGGGCATGGTCGAGCGCGCCCGCCGCTCCAGCGGGGCCACCGTGATGGCCGCCCGCAGCGCCATGCGCGAGGGTTTGGCGGCCAATTTGGCCGGTGGAACCCACCATGCGTATCCGGACAAAGGCAGCGGTTTTTGTGTGTTCAACGACGCCGCCGTGTGTGCACGCCTGATGCAGGCCGAATGGCTGCGCGCCCACCGCAACCCATTGCGGGTGGCCATCATTGACTTGGACGTGCACCAAGGCAATGGCACGGCGCGCATTTTTCAAGGCGACACCAGCGTGTTCACCCTGTCCCTGCACGGGGCCAAAAATTTCCCCTTTCGCAAAGAGGCCGGCGATTTGGACGTTGAGTTGCCCGATGGCTGTGGTGACGACGAGTACCTGGCGGCCTTAGAGCAGGCTTTGCTCAACTTGGGCGAGCGTTTTGACCCGGGCTTGGTGATTTACCTGGCCGGGGCCGATCCGCACGAGGGCGACCGGCTCGGGCGGCTCAAGCTCAGCTTTGACGGGCTGGAGGCGCGGGACCGGCGCGTCATGGCCTGGGCCCATGACCGAGGCCTGCCCTTGGCCATGGCCATGGCTGGCGGCTATGGGGTGGACATCGAAGACACGGTTCAAGTGCAGGTCAATACCTTTGGGGTGGCCGCTGCACATTGGCAACGCTGGCAGAATCGGCGCCAATGAGCCATCACAGCAATGAACGCACAGGCCCTGAACCACGCAGCGCCTACAAGGTATTTCGCACCATCGGCACCCGTTGGATGGACAACGACGCCTATGGACACGTCAACAACGTGGTCTATTACAGTTGGTTTGACACGGCGGTCAACGCCTATTTGATCGAGCATGGGGTGCTTGACATCCACCACGGGCAAGCCATTGGCCTGGTGGTAGAGACCCAATGCAATTACTTCTCGCCGTTGGCGTTTCCGCAAACAGTGGAGGCCGGCTTGCGTGTGGCGCGCTTGGGCAGGTCGAGCGTGCGCTATGAGGTGGCCTTGTTTGCCCAAGGCCAAGATCTGTGCGCAGCCCGCGGGCATTTTGTCCATGTGTATGTGGACCGTTTGAGCCGACTGCCCGTTGACTTGCCCCAAGACTTGAAAAACTTATTGGAGACTTTGACATGAACCCCAGCGAACGCACCCA
>CANJUS010000087.1:0-6208 GCA_947477505.1 Comamonadaceae bacterium
CACCCTGACCTTTTGCTTGTCGGTGCTGCCAGCGCGTCGGATGGCATCGGCCGCCATCATCACGCCGTCATAGCCATATCCCTGTTGGCTCTGCCCTTCGGTCCCAGTGTCTTTTTTGTAGTCGGCCAAAAACTTTTGGACATTGGGTTTGGCCGGGTCCCACGCATCGACGAACACGATGCCATTGAGCAAACCTTTGGCGATGGTCATGTAAATGGGTACGGCCAAGTTGTAGTTGGCCAATATGGGGGTTTTCATGCCGCTCTGCCGGTAGGCCCTGAGGATGAGCAGGTTTTCAGAGGTCAGGATGGAAGCTAAAAATATCGCATCCGGGTTGACCTGCCGCACTTTTTGCATTTGTGCCTCGGCCGATGTGGCGCCCGCCGGAACCATCTCTTCGCTGGCCACTTGGATGTTGTTCTTTTCAAGTTCAGTCTTGAAAGCCACTGCGGTGGCACGGCTGATGGCAGAGTTGTCTGTGAGGATGGTGACCCGCTTATAGTTTTTATTGCGCGCATAGGCCAGCAAGGTCGCTATTTGGGTCGATGCCAATGGGCCGGTTTGCCAAAAGTTGGGGTTTTGAATTTGTGTGGTCAAGGTGTCCACGGTCAAAGACGGCGCCAGGTGGGGGGTCTTTGATTCGAGCGTGACGGTTTGCGATTGCAGGGCCGCCGGGGTGTTGGTGGTCGATATGATGAAACTCACACCCGCGTCATCCAGCTTGCGGGCCACCGCTGCTGAAACGTCGGGTTTGCCTTGGTCGTCTTCAATCAAAAGTTCGACTTTTTTGCCCAGCAACCCACCCTTGGCGTTGAGTTCCCTGACCGCATATGACGCGCCCAATGTGATGGGCTCGGACCAAGGTTTCGCAGGACCAATGCGGTCCGTGATGACCCCCAGTTTGATGGTGTCTTGGCCGCTGGCCAAGGCACTGGCAAGCCCCAAGCACACGGCCAATACAGCCTTGGAAATTTTGACGTGGTTGAAAATAACTTGTCTCATGAAGTCCTCTTTTTTATGTGTATGTTGTGCAATGCACGTTCATGTGGCGAACTGTATTTGCCACAAAGTGACACTGATGTGAAGCTCAAAAATCAGTATCAAACCATTATTTCTATTGCGTCAGAGGGTAAACCCTTTGTCCCAATCCACGCCCCCTGACGCACCGCTCAATGCCTTGCGCAGTGCGCTCTTTTATACTGGTTCAACCTTTTACAACTTGCCCACACCAGCATGCTGCCACCCAGCACCCCCCCCATTGCACCGCTGCACCAACGCGCCGCCGCCATTGAAGCGGCCTTGCAAGCGCAGGGCATTGATGCCAGCGCAGGCATTGCCCAAGGTGTTCACAACGCTGAGGAGGTTTGGTTGCCCGGGCGTGGCGCGCGCGTGGTGGCCAAGGCTTGGGTCGACGACGCCTACCGCCAACGCTTGCTGCGCAACGGCAAGGCCGCTGTGGCCGAACTGGGCATCGAGATGCCACCTCACCACCGCCACTTGGTGGTGCTGGAGAACACAGCTTCGCTGCACAACGTGATTTGCTGTACCTTGTGCTCTTGCACGGCCTTCACCGTGACAGGGCTGCCACCCGACTGGTACAAAGACTTGGCATACCGTGCCCGCATCGTGCGCGAGTCGCGCACCGTGTTGCGCGAGATGGGCCTGGACTTGCCCCACGACATGGAGCTGCGTGTGTGGGACACCACCGCCGACACCCGCTACATGGTGCTGCCACTGCGGCCTGCCCACACCCAGGGTTGGAGCCAAGAACAGTTGGCGGACATTGTGACCAAAGACGCCATGATTGGCGTGGCCCGGTTGTAAGCCCCATGGACGGCGTGCACGACCTCGGTGGCAAACAAGGCTTTGGGCCGGTGGTGCACAACGCCAATGCAGCGGTGTTCCACGAAGACTGGGAAAAGCGCATCAACGCCTTGTACGGAGTGGCCGTGCGAGCGGGTATTTTCAACATGGACGAATACCGCCACGCCATCGAACGCATGGCCCCGCGCCACTACATGAGCGCGGGCTACTACGAGCGCACCCTCACCAGTTTGGCCACGCTGTGTGTTGAAAAAGGCGTGGTCAGCCTGACAGACTTGGTGCACCGCGCTGGGGGTGCATTTCCATTGGCCTTGCCTTTGGGGCCTGGTCGCAGCAACGAATCTGGCCGACAATTTTTTGACATCGGCGATCGGGTGCAGGTGCGCAACGATCATGTGAACGGCCATGTGCGCATGCCCGGCTACATCCGTGGCAAAACCGGGGTGGTGGTGCACATTTCACCGGCCTACCCCTTTCCTGACGCCCATGCCCATGGCTTGAGCGCTGAGGACGAACCAACTTTTGATGTGCGGTTCAAAAGCACCGAGTTATGGCCCGATGCGGCCGATGAGGCTTTTGTGCACGTGGGCGTGTTTCAAAGCTATTTGATGCCAGCGCCCTAGTTGTTTGCGCTTCGATGCCTTCAATGGGGTCACGGCACCAGCGTTAAAAACAAAAAAGCACAAAACAAAACCAGGTGTATAGCCCCTTGCATCACATTGGTTCGCCCAGAACCCAAAGTGATGGAACCCACCAAAAAGGTCAGACACAACAACACCACGTCCTTCATGTCCAGGCCCAACATCAATTCAAATTGGTACACCACGCAATAAACGACCACCAGAGGAATCGTCAACCCTATGCTGGCCAAGGCAGAGCCGATGGCCAAATTCATGCTCGTTTGCAAGCGGTCGGCTTTTGCCGCACGCAAAGCAGCCCAGGTTTCTGGCAACAACACGATCAAGGCAATCACAATACCCACCGTGGCCTGCGGTGCTTTGTAAATCGTCACCAAAGATTGGATGGTTGGCGACAGCAATTTGGCAAAGCCCACCACACTGACCAATGAAACCACCATGAAAGCAAAACTGAAGCACGCTTGTCTGGTGCTTGGGGGTGCCGCATGGACAGACTCATCTTGCTCACTGCTGGCTGGCAAAAAGTAGTCGCGATGGCGAATCGTTTGAATAAACACAAACACCAACCACAGCGCCAGCGACGAAGCCGCCACAAACACCAACTGCGGGTTGGTAAAGGTACCTTCGGGCGAACTGATGGTGTACAACGGCATGATCAGCACCAGGATAGACAAGGTGACCAAGGCAGCAAAACCCGAACCCGTTCCTTCGATGCGAAAAAGTTGCTCTTTGTGCCGCATGCCACCCAACAACAAACACAAACCCACCACACCATTACAAATGATCATCACTGCAGAGTAAATGGTGTCCCTGGGCAAAGTCGCGCTTTTTTCACCATCGGTCATCATGACGGACAAGATCAAAGCCGTTTCGATCACCGTCACCGCCAGCGCCAAGACCAAAGTGCCAAAGGGTTCACCAATGCGATGCGCGATCAATTCAGCGTGATGCACTGAGGCGATCACAGCCAGCATCATGACCCCAAACACCAACCACGTCATCCAACCTGTCACAGAGGTCATGAGGCAAAAGCCCAGCAACGCAGCGCCAATGATGGGAATGATTTTGGGCCAATGGTTCACGGTGTTTTTCCTTCAGATCGGTATGGATGGTCACTGGCAAAGCGCAATACGGCGCACTGAAATTTTCACAACTTATTCAATGGCCTGATTGATATGGCATATCGCGTGACACCCAATTCATGCGACGAGTATGCCTGAGTGGCTGATGATCCCGCCACAACTGACTCAATAAGTCTCCAACTGCAAGCGGCCCTCTTGCTTCAAGCTGGCGGCCACCGCCGCCCAGTCCAAACCCGCCCCCACAGCGATGTCTTGCAAGGCCTGCAGCACACCGGCTTCCATGCTCTTTAAACCGCACACATAAAAGTGGGTTTGCGGGTCTTGCAGCAATGCGGCCAGGGAGACTGAGGCGTCGCGCATGGCGTCTTGCACATAGCGCTTGGGCGCACCAGGGGTGCGTGAAAACGCAAAGTGGATGTCGATGAAGTCGGCGGGTAACTTTTGCAAAGGGCCGAAGTAAGGCAACTCTTGTTGGGTGCGGGCACCAAAGAACAGCATGAGCTTGCCACCCTCAAACTTGCCACTGGCTTTGAGGCGTCGGCGCCATTCGGTCATGCCGCGCATGGGGGCGCTGCCTGTGCCGGTGCAAATCATCACGATGTGGCTGCCGGGGTGATTGGGCATGAGGAAGCTGCTGCCAAAGGGGCCAATCACCTGCACGCTGTCGCCAGGCTTCAAGTCGCACAGGTGGTTGGAGGCCACACCCTTCACCGGCTGGCCTTGGTGGTCTTGCACCACACGCTTCACGGTGAGCGACAGGTTGTTGTAACCAGGTCGCTCGCCATTGCGGGGGCTGGCCACCGAGTACTGGCGTGCATGGTGCGGCTTGCCGTGGGCGTCCACACCGGGGGCGATGATGCCCACCGACTGACCTTCCAACACGGGAAATGGCAGATGCCCAAAGTCCAGCACGATGTGGTGGGTTTCGTTGTTGGTGCCTGGTTCGTTCACCTGCATATTGCCAACCACTTTGGCGCTGACCGGTTTCTTTGGCCCATGCAGGTTGGTGTAAGGGTGGGCCGCAGACCAAGGCGGCACACTGGCACCCAGGGTGGTGGTCTGCAACACGCTCTCAGGACTGGTGCCGCTGGCGGGCAACGAGGTGGCGGCATTTTCGAAAGCGGTGCTGCCGGAAGCGGGCGAATCAGCCGCCAGGCTTTGCAACTCGGCTTCGTTTTGCGGCGCTGGCAACTCGTCCCAACCGAATTGCTCGGCCAGGGTATAGGCCTTGCTGCGCAACACAGGCAGCCAATGGTCAATCGAACCCGTGGGGCAAGGCGGCACACAGGCCATGCAGTGGTTGCACTTGGCTGCATCGACCACATAGTTGCGGCTGTCGTGCGTGACCGCACCCACCGGGCAAGTGGCCTCGCAGGTGTTGCAGCGGATGCAAACCTCGGGGTCTATGACGTGTTGTTGCAACAGTTCTGCTGTGTCGCTCATGCCAGATCACTTTAGTTGAAACGCACGTATTCAAAGTCCACCGGCTGGCGGTTGATGCCCATGGCAGGTGGTGCTATCCAGTTGGCAAATTGGCCTGGCTCGACCACACGGCCCATGAGGCTTTGCACATAAGCACGGTCTTCAGCGGTGGGCAGCCATTCACCCACCTTGGCGCTCCATTGGGCCTCTGACACCACGCGCCCATCGGGCGCGATTTTGGCCCCAGACAGTGCGCCAATATTGCGGTGAAAGGCTTTGTGCGGCACGCTCAAGCGGTGGGGCAAACCTGCTTTGTCGATCACGCGATTCCAACGCTCTACACCACCCACAGAGTCTTTGATGAAATCATCGCGCAGCACTTCGTTCAACGCATTGAGCATGGGCACTTCTTTTTCAACCAGTTGGCCGTTGACCACATTGAGCACCTTGTAGGCCTGCCCCTTGAGCACATGATCGTCTGTGCGCTTGCTTTCTTCAAAGCGGCCTTTGATGCCGGTGGAATAAAACGTGGCCGCGTTGCTGGATTCGTCAGCGCCAAACAAGTCGATGGTGACGCTGAAGTGAAAGTTCAAATAGCGCTGCAAGGTCGGCAAATCAATCACACCAGCGGCACGCAGTTTGCCCACGTCGTCGGTTTTCATCTCATTCATCGCCGCGCAAGTGCGCTGGATGATGCGGCTGATGCCGGACTCACCCACAAACATGTGGTGCGCCTCTTCGGTCAGCATGAACTTGGTGGTGCGCGCCAATGGGTCGAAACTGCTCTCAGCCAAAGCGCACAACTGGAACTTGCCGTCGCGGTCGGTGAAATAGGTGAACATGAAAAAGCTCAGCCAATCGGGCGTTTGCTCGTTGAAGGCTTGCAAGATGCGCGGGTTATCCACTTGGCCGCTGCGCCGCTCCAACAGGGCCTCGGCTTCTTCGCGGCCATCGCGACCAAAGTGTTTGTGCAGCAAATACACCATGGCCCACAGGTGGCGGCCTTCTTCCACGTTCACCTGGAACAGGTTGCGCAGATCGTATTGGCTCGGGCAGGTCAGGCCCAGGTGGCGTTGTTGTTCCACCGATGCCGGCTCGGTGTCGCCTTGCGTGACGATGATGCGGCGCAAATTGGCGCGGTGTTCGCCGGGCACGTCTTGCCAAGCGTCTTCGCCTTTGTGGTCGCCGAAATGAATCTTGCGGTCTTGCTCGGCTGCGTTCAAAAAGATGCCCCAACGGTAG
>CANJUS010000088.1:0-6186 GCA_947477505.1 Comamonadaceae bacterium
CGCACTGCCAGAACCGGTCATCCGAGGTTGCAACCCAAGCCGCGAGAGCCAATCCAGGGCCTGCGTGACATCGGGACACCACTTTTGGGCCACCGGCTGCAAATCGTTTCGACCAAAGTCAAAGCCTTGTGCAGCAAAGCCCGAGATTGTAGCAGGGTCTGTGTCTCGTTTGAGCTCTGGGTCTTTGAAGATCTGTGCGGTTTCCAGCCCTGCAGCGGGCTTGATCACCACAAATTCAGCTTCGGGCAAGTCGATCGGGGTGATGCGCTCGCCCACGCCCTCCACCCACGCCGATTGGCCGCACAAGAAAAACGGCACATCCGCGCCCAAGGACAGGGCCATGGGCAGCAAACGCTCGAGGGGCCAGTTCAGCTGCCACAAACGGTTGAGGGCCATCAAGGTGCTGGCCGCATCGGATGAGCCGCCACCCAATCCGGCTTGGCTGGGCAACTGCTTGTCCAAGGTAATGTGTGCGCCCGCTCGCACGCCAGCGGCCTTTTGCAAGGCTTTGGCCGCTTGCACGCACAAATCATCGGGTGGCAGGGGGGGGCCCAGGTCCAGGCGCGTGATGGCTGGTCCTGGGGTGGTTTCGATGTGCAACCTGTCGCACCAATCGATCAGCATGAAGACCGATTGCAAGGCGTGATAGCCGTTGGGCAGCCGATCCACGATGTGCAAAAACACATTGAGTTTGGCCGGCGCAGGGATGTTGTAGAGCGCACTCATGGCCGGGTGGCAATTTTCAAGGTCACAGCGGGCTGGGGGTGGACTCTGCGCGCGGTCCAAGCGCCCGGCGTGCCGCTGCGCTCAAGGGTCCAGCCTGCAACGGGCAGGTCACGCCCAGACAGCCAGTCAAACAAAGCCGGTACCGGAATGTCTGTGCCAATAGCAGTTTGGGTCATTTCGTTCAGGCTGGCAAAGCTGCGGGTTTGGCCATTTTGTTGCCATTGGGCCAGGCCAGGCGACCAGCGCAGGACCAAGCCCACCTGCCCCAGCGGCGAGAGCAAGGACAACTCGCCTTGGATGGCATCGCCTTCCAGTTCAAATTCGGCAGACACGTTTTGTACCGGCTCTTGGTGCACGGTCAGGCTGATGCGACCTTGCCAAAAGCCGTCCCGTGGCGGGGTGGGGGTGTTGGCACAGGCACACAAGGCCGTGGCCAAGCAAAGCCACGCACACCGCACCCAGTTCAAAGATCGACTTTCAAGCGCCGCAAGGTTTCGCGCAGGGTGTCGTTGTCAGCTTCTTTTTGCAAGCCTTCACGCCAAATGCTGCGTGCTTGATCGCGTTGGTTGAGTTGCCACAGCACCTCACCCATGTGGGCCGCAATTTCTGCATCGGCTTGGTTGGCGTAGGCTTTTTTCAACAGCGACAACGCGGCCGGCAAGTTGCCCAACCGAAACTCCACCCATCCCAAGCTGTCGGTGATGGAAGGGTCTTCAGGTGCCAACTCCAGGGCGCGGGCAATCAGCTGCTTGGCCTCGGCCAGGCGCAGATTGCGCTCGGCCAAGGAATAGCCCAAGGCGTTGTAAGCATGCGGTTGGTTGGGCAGGCGTTTGATCAATTCGCGCAGCCTGCGTTCCATGTCATCGAGGCGGTCGAGTTTTTCGTCGATCATGGCCAGTTCGTACAACAAATCGTTGTCCTGCGGGTCTCGCAACACGGCCTGACTGATCAACCCATGGGCCAACAGGTATTGCTTGTTATCGCGCAGCAATTTGACCTCGGCGAGCAACTTGCCGCGCTCTTGGATGGCGCTGTTGACGGGCAGGCTTTGAATGAGTTTGCGCGCCTCATCCAACTTGCCTTGTCTTGCCAACAATTGGGCGCGTCGACTTTGGGCTTGAACCAAAAAGTCGGGATGTTCGATTTTCTCCAGCCACACCATGGCGGATTTTTCATCCCGCAGTTTGTCGGCTGCTTGGGCCAAGCCCAAATAAGCCTGCGCCATGCCCCGCTTGGGTGGGGCTGGCCTGTCTTGCACCAAACCCAGGTAACGCTGCAAAGCCTGTTGTGCCGCAGGCAATCGGTTTTCGTCTGCGTTGAGCAAACCCAGCATCAGCCAGGCTTCGGCCACCTGGGGTTGGGTTTGGGTCATGCGCTCGAGTTGACCGCGGGCGGGTGTGTAAAGCTTGTTCTCCAGTTGCCACTGGATCAGCCCCAAGCGCAGCTCGGGCAACTCCACTTTGGCCAATGACAGATCCAATAAGGCCATGGCCCCTGGCACGTTCTTTTCGAGCAAGTCCAAGGCCAGCAAGCCCGGGTCGATGGCGGTGGGTTCGGCATCAAAGGCTTTGCGTGCCGCCTCCAAAGCGCCCGTGGTGTCGTTGGCGGCCAAGCGCACCCGGCCCACGCTGGACCAGGCCGCAGCGGCCGTGGCAGGTGCTTGAAGGTAGGGCGCAATGGCCTGCTCCAGCACCGAGGCCGCTTTTTTCTTGTCGGCCACTTGTCCAAGGTGGCGGTGCAAATTGGCCAAGGCGAGGTTTTGTTCGTTGGGCGCAGTCAAAGCGACTTCGGCGCGCAAGGCCTCCGAGCTGTCGCTCACGCGATTCAATGCCAGCAAGATTTGCAGGATGTACAAATTGGCCTGGCGCGAGTTGGGGTTGGCCGATTTCCAGGCCCTGGCCGCTTGCAAGGCTGCGTCTCCCGAGCGCGATTGCAAGGCCAAGTCCACGGCCCGTTGGTACAAGCGCACATCGTTGGTTTTGGAGGCCGCATCCAGCAGCAAAGAAAATGCCGCACCGGGGTTGTTGTCGCGGGCGTTGAGTTCCCCCAGCAATACCTCATAAAAAGCCTCTGCCATGAGAGCCGCTTCTTGGCGAGCTTGGGCTTGTTGCCGCGCCGCTGCGGTTTGACCCCAAGCCGCACTCGCCCCCCCCAACAACAGACACAAGGTCCAGCACGCTGATTTTTTCATGCACGGATGATAATCGCTGCTTTGCTTTTTCATCCCCACGCATGCCTGAATTACCCGAAGTTGAAGTCACCCGGCTGGGCTTGGTTGGGCCCTTGCAAGGAGCCCGCATCGAAGCGGCTTATCTGGGCAAGCCCCTGCGCTGGCCTTTGCAGTGCCTGCCTCAGAGCTTGGTGGGGCGCACCATTTTGGATGTGCGTCGCCGTGGCAAGTACCTGTTGATGGACCTCAGCGAGGGTTTGTTGCTGTGGCACTTGGGCATGTCGGGCAGTTTGCGGCTGTGGCCCACCAGGCCCGACCCGGGCTTACACGATCATTTTGACTTGATGACCACACACGGTTGTTTGCGCTTGAACGACCCGCGCCGCTTTGGCGCTGTGGTTTATGCCCCGGCCGAGAGCAGCCCCCAGGCGCAGCAATTGCTGGGGCATTTGGGGTTGGAGCCTTTGCAAAGCGCATTTCAGCCGCTGGGTTTTCATCAGGCTTTGCGCCAAAGGCGAACCGCGATCAAACAGTTGCTGCTCGCGGGTGATGTGGTGGTTGGGGTGGGCAATATTTACGCCTGCGAAGCCCTGTTTTTGGCCGGCATCCGCCCCACGCTGTCGGCCCAGCGCATCAGCCGAGCGCGGGCAGCGGGCTTGCATGCGGCCATTCAACAGGTGTTGTCGCGGGCCATTGCCATTGGCGGGAGCAGCTTGCGTGACTTCACCGGCACCGAAGGGCAAAGCGGTTATTTCCAACTCGAGACCAAGGTGTATGACCGCGAAGGGCAGCCATGCCGCGAATGCGGCACCACCATTCGCCGCCGGGTGCAAGGGCAGCGCTCGACTTTTTATTGTCCCCAGTGCCAGCGCAATTGAGGCCATGGACTTGGACTTGCATCGCTTTGCACCCTTGCTGATCCAGTGGCAGCGCCGCCATGGTCGGCACGACCTGCCTTGGCAGGCGAGCCTGACACCTTACCCCGTGTGGCTGTCAGAGATCATGCTGCAGCAAACCCAGGTCAGCACCGTCAAGGCGTATTTCGAGCGGTTTATCCAGCGTTTTCCAACGGTTGAGGCATTGGCCGGAGCTGACCTTGATGAGGTGATGGGCCTGTGGAGTGGTCTGGGTTACTACAGCCGTGCCCGCATGCTGCACCGCTGTGCCCAAGAGGTCGTGCAAGCGCATGGCGGCGTTTTTCCGCAGGATCTGGCGGCTTTGCAAAAACTCCCAGGCATTGGCCCGTCCACGGCGGCGGCCATTGCTTCGCTGTGCTTTGGTCAAGCTGTGTCGATCATGGATGGCAATGTGCGCCGGGTGCTGACCCGTTTGCTCGCTTTTGGGGAAGATTTGTCCGTTGCCGCTGCGCAGAAAAATCTCGATCAACTCGCCCACGACTTATTGCCCAAGGGGGCGTGGGTCAAGTCCATGCACCAATACACCCAGGGGCTGATGGATTTGGGCGCCACGGTGTGCCACACGCGCCAACCGCAATGTGCACTGTGCCCGGTGCAGCCCTTGTGCCAAGCAAACGCCAAGGGCGTGCCCACTGACTATCCAGTCAAAACCCGCAAGCTGGTGCGGCGTGCGCAATCATGGTGGCTGCTGTTGCCCACCACTGCACAAGGCGCGGTTTGGTTGCGCAAACGCCCCCCCACCGGGATCTGGGCTGGCTTGTATGGCCCAGCCATCTATGAAAGCGAGGTGGATGCGATGCAGGCCGTGCCCTTGGCTTGGCATCCCCGGGTGCGGGCGCAAACGCCATTTGTGCATGTCCTCACCCACCGCGACTTGCATCTGCACCCCTTGCATTTGCAGGTGCCCGCTTCGTCAACTTGGGGTGATGGCCAATGGTGGCAAGCCAAAGACTGGCCGGGCTTGGGCTTGCCCGCGCCCCTGCGACGCTTGCTGTCCGCCTGAGGCTCAGGTGCGATCGGCTTGTTCGCGATGACGAAACAAAGTGACCCATTGCCCTTGAAACCGCTTGGCCAGTTGTTCCACCATGTAGACAGATCGGTGCTGGCCACCGGTGCAGCCAATGGCCACCGTGACATAGCTGCGGTGGTCTTGCGTCAGTGAGGGCAACCAGTCGCGCAAAAAGCGCTCGATGTCGTCGGCCATGCGCTGCACGGTGTCGTGCTGCTGCAACCATGCCATGACCGGCGCGTCGCTGCCCGTCATCTCGCGCAGTTCGTTTTCGTAGTGTGGGTTGGGCAACATGCGCATGTCAAACACAAAGTCGGCGTGCATGGGAATGCCGCGTTTGAAGGCAAACGACTCAAACATCAAGGTCAACTGTGCTGCTGGGGCAGAGATCAGCGACTTGACGTAGCTTTGCAGCTTGGCATTGCGCAGATGGCTGGTGTCGATGATGTGCGCTTTGTCGCGCAAGTCCACCAGCAGCTCGCGCTCGAGTTCGATGGATTCAATCAGGTTGCGCTCGATGTCCGCGCTGGCGCTCAGGGTGTCCGTGCGCGAAAGGGGGTGGCGGCGGCGCGTCTCAGAAAAGCGCTGGACCAGGGTGTTGGTGCTGGCATCCAAAAACAACATGCGCACATCCACGTCTTTTTGCCGCACCAAGTCCAGCTCTTGGGGCAGCAAGGGCAGTGAAGCAGCGCTGCGCACATCCATGGCAATGGCAATGCGTTTTTCCTTGCGTTTTTGCTCGAGCTGTACAAACGAGCGCAGCAACTCGGGTGGCAAATTGTCCACACACAAATAACCCGCGTCTTCCAACGCGTGCAAGGCCACCGACTTACCCGATCCGGACATGCCGGTGATGAGCACCAGCTCTTGGCGCGCTTTTTTCATCAGGCACTGCCTTTGCGACTGAGGTTTTGCAGCATCTCGCGCGCATGGGCCAGGGAGGTCGCCGATCGCTTGTCGCCACCCAACATGCGGGCAATTTCTTGTGTTCTTTCCTCGCCAGACACTGTTTGCAACTGACTGAAACTGCCGGACTTGTCACTCAACTTGGTCACCAACCAATGGTGGTGGGCGCACGCAGCCACCTGGGACAGATGGGTCACCGCCAGCACTTGGCGATCGGCGCCGAGTTGCTGCATCAAGCGGCCAACGGTTTCGGCCACAGCCCCTCCCACACCCGAGTCGACTTCGTCAAAAATCAAGGTCTGGGCTTGGCCCAAGGCGCTGGTGGTCACCGCAATGGCCAAGGCAATGCGCGAGAGTTCGCCCCCCGAGGCGACTTTGCCCACTGGTCTGGGGGTGCTGCCGGCATGCCCTGCCACCAAAAAAACCACTTCTTCCAGGCCGCTGGCTTGGGCCTGGGC
>CANJUS010000089.1:0-6183 GCA_947477505.1 Comamonadaceae bacterium
GGAGCAAGCGGTCATGACCGGTCAATGGTCGGTGCAACACGACGCATCGACCCTGGGCTACCTCACAGTGCCCAACCATGGCGTGGCCAAGCGGCTGGTGCTGCAAGTCAGCCCCACCAAAGACCAAAGCGCCATGACTTATGCGTTTGAAGGCCAATACTATGTCCAAGCCATCAAAAAATAAGCGGGCTTGGTCGGGCGGCGCATGGTTGTGGGTGTGCGCGAGTCTGTGCGCCCCGGCGCAAGGCGCTACGGTGGCCGAAATCATTGCCCGCATGAAGCAACAAAAAGAGCAAGACAGCTTGGGCCGGGGCCCCAACACCGGGCCAGAAACACCACTCAAAGAACAGGGCATGCCCAAGTTGCCGACCACGCCCTTGTTGTGGTCGCTCATTGGGGTGGACGACGACTTGCAAGCCGTCTTGGTCTACCAAGGCCGGGCCTATGTGGCGCAGGCCAACATGCCGCGCAGCCGCATGGGCCCGTGGTGGATCGAGTCGGTCAGCGCGCAAGGCGTGGTGCTCCAGTTGCACGCCAAGCCCAAAGCCGCGCCCTTGGTGCTGGCAGCCCCCGAACGGGGCGCGGCCATTGAGCCGTATGCGCAAAGCCTGGGTGTGTACCGCGCGCCCGCCGTGATGGCCATGGGTGCTTCTGCGCTGTCGCAATCGGTGCGCATGAACAGTGCCAGCAGCGCATTCAGTGCGTTGTGGACTTCCAAAGAAACCGAACCGCTGCTGTTGGGCACCCTGCCCAGCGACCCGCAAAGTGGGCCCTTGCCCGATGGCGCGGCCCGCCCGAAATTGCCCGCAGACCTCAACCCTGGCCTTGTGCCCAAACGACCATGAACACATCCCTTGCCCCCCAGCGCGTCAAATCCCCTGTGGCCCCTGTGGTGCAAGCCCCAAGCGTGCCCACTTTGCAGGTGGTCCAGCCGCCAGCCCAATCGCTGCGCACCACCGGTCACCTGGCCGATTACATGGCCGTGCCCGCGTTCACCCGCGTGCTCTCGCACGGGGAGAACCCACCCATCGCCTTGTTCAAGGCCAAGCAACACCATTTGATTGCGCTCGAACAGGCCGAGCAAAAATTTGTTGTTTTGTGCCTGAAAACCGAAACCGGTGGCACGGCTTGGTTTCACCTGATCGAACAAGGCAAGCGCTTGGGCCTGAAGTTTGCGGGCTCTTTCACCTGCGAGCCCGATGTGCTGCAAATGGTGTTGCAAGAAAACGTGTTTGAAAAAGACGCGGTGCTCGCGCACAAGCAGCGCGAGGAAGAGCGCATGAGTGTCTCGCGCATGATGACCGAGTCGGCCCCCATCGAGTGGCTGCGCATCACCATCCGCCGTTGCATGGTGCTGGGCGCCAGCGATGTGCACTTTGAAGTGCGCGGCGACCACACCATGCTGCGTGTGCGCCGCGACGGCATCATGCGCAAAGTGGGCCACTACCCCAGCCGCATCGTGATCAACGGCCTGTCGGCGGCTTACACGGTGTTGGCCGAAGAGGGCTCGCGCTCGGAGGTGGCGTTCAACGCGGGTTCGGTGCAGTCGGCCATGGTGCCGCTGGAGTGGCCTGATCAAAAAATCCTGATGCGCTACCAAAGCCACCCCAGCGTGGGCGGCTTTGACGCGACCATGCGAATACTGCGCGTGGGCGGCCCCAACGAGGTCAAAATCCCCGAACTCGAATACCTGGGCTACACCGCATGGCAAATCGAGCGCATCAAAGAGGCCATTGGTTCGTCGTGGGGCGGGGTGTTTGTCGCCGGCATCACCGGCTCGGGCAAAACCACCACGCTGAGCAGTTTGCTGCACCGCTTGGCCGCCCAAAGCCAACGCAAGATCATTGCCATTGAAGACCCGGTCGAGTACCAGGTGCCTGGGGTCACCCACTTGTCGGTGCGGCGGCAAACGCGCGATCGCAATGCCAACCCGTTTGAAGACGCCATGCTGGCGTTTTTGCGCATGGACCCCGACGTGGGCATGTTTGGCGAAATTCGCGACCACCTGTCGGGGCAAATGGCCCACGCCGCCATCCAAACCGGCCACAAACTGCTCACCACTGTGCACGCCACATCGGCGCTGGGCATCGTGGCGCGCCTGACCTCGCAGCACATCGGTTTGCTGCGCGAGGATGTGTGCAGCCCCGAGTTTTTATCGCTGCTGATGTACCAGGTGCTGATCCCCAAAAATTGCATCCACTGCAATGTGCCCGCCGATCAGGTCATGAGCACGGTGGAGTTGGCTGCCTATGAGCATCACTTCCAGCTCGACCCCAAGCAATTTCGCTGTGCCAGCGACACCGGCTGCCCGCACTGCCAGGTCGATGGGTTGGACCGGGGCGATCAAACCCATGTGGGTGTGAGCGGCGTCAAGGTGTGCGCCGAGGTCATGCCCATCACCAACGATTTGCTGCGTTTGTTGCGCATCAAAGACGACATCCGCGCGCGCGACGAATGGCTGGCCCAGCGCAGCACCACCTTTGACAACGACGACATGATGGGCAAAGAGGCCTGGGGCCACGCCTTGTACGAGGTCTCGCAAGGGGTGCTCGACCCGTTTCACTTTGAGCGCAACTTTGGCCCGCCAGGCTTGTTGGCCTTGTCGCGCAACTTGAAATGACTTTGAGCTGAGGTTCGATCATGCAAAACCCCATCGCAATCATTTGCCTGCACCTGGCGCGCCATCAACTGCGCACGCGCCGTGGTGGTTTTTACTTTGACCTGGGCGCCACCTTGCAAGAGCGCGTGCCCCTGATCACCACGCTGCGCAAATACGAGTCGCGTGCGCGCAAACGCAACCCCTTGTCGGCCCCCATGTACATGGCCATGCTGCGCGGCATCCAAGGCGGCTCTTTGTCGCAGGCCTTGGCTGGGGTGGCCACACCCTCTGAGCAAACCCTGATCGATGCCACCCAAGGCGGTGGCGATGTGGTCATGGCCGAAGGCCTGTTGTTCATGTCCGATGTGGTCGAAAAAACCGACAAGATGGTGGCCACCATGCGCAAGGCAGCGCTGTACCCCTTGGGCCTGCTGACCATGTTTGGCGTGTTGCTCGCGCTGTTTGCCCTCAAGGCCGTGCCCGTGTTGGCCGAACTCATGCCCCCTGCCAAATGGCCCGCTTCGGGGCAGGTGTTGTATTCGGTCTCCACGGTGATTGCCGAACACGGGCTGTGGATGGCCGCTGCCTTTATTGGCATGGTCAGCCTTTTCACATACAGCCTGTCGCGTTGGACGGGCCCGTTGCGCACGGTGGCCGACCGGTTTTTGCCCTACAGCTTGTACCGCGACTACGCTGGCTCGATGTTGTTGATCTCGCTGTCTTCCATGATGCGCGCTGGCGTGTCTTTGCGCTCGGCGCTGGAGCGCACCTTGAAGTTTGCGTCGCCTTGGACGCGCTGGCATGTGCGCCGCATTTTGTCCAACCTCTCCAAGCCCAACACCCCCCACTTTGGGCAGGCATTCTCTACCGGTGTGCTCAACCGCGAGCTCGAAGACCGGGTGCAAGACGCCTCCGAACGGCGCGACCCGGTGGACGCGTTTGTGCGCATGGGGGCGGGCTCGATCGACCGCATGGTCAAAGAGATGGAGCTGCGCTCGGCGCGCCTCAACAGCATGATGTTGTTGGTTTGCGGCCTGGTGCTGGGCATGTTCATGCTGGCATTTTTCAGCACCACCATGGGCATGCAAGCGGCGATCCGTGATGGGGGTCAGCAAATCAACAACTCGCAAACCCCCTGAACCGCCGCCATGGGATCACACCACAGGGCCTGCTCGGGTCGGCGCCAGCGCCACAGCGGCTTTACCTTGATGGAGTTGACTGTCGCCATGGCCGTGGCCACGGGGCTGGCCATCGTCATCATGTCCATCAACATGGCCAACACCGAGAGCATGCGCAGTGGCTTTGTGGCCCAGCAATACCGCATGCTCAGCCAAGCGGTGGCGGCATACATGGGGCGCCACCACGCGGCCTTGGCGGCGTTGCCTGCCGAATGCGCCAACGTGGTGTTGCATGCCAGCATCGTGCCCACAGCACCTGCTGTGGCATGCCAGCTGAGCGGGCTGGCGGGCACCACCGTGGCCAATGGCTTGCAGCCCACAGCGGCCGAACTCATCGCCTTGAACTTGCTCGAGCGCAGTTTTTCCAGCAACACCTTGCTGCCCACGCGCAACACCATGCAAACCGCCAGCGGGGGCAATGCCACTGCAAATTTGGCCGTGCAAATCACCAAACTGTGCGGCACCACGGTGGGCTGCACCAGTGGTTACCGCTTGCAGGGCTTGGTGTTCAACCAACAACCCTATGACTTTGAGCGCACCACCTTTCGCTCATCGACCGTGCGTGAAAACCTCTCAGAGGCCTTCATGGCCATGGGCGGTGGTGCGGCGGTGGCCCTGGCCAGCAGCAGCACAGAGGTGGCCGAGCTGGTTGGTTACAAAAACCTGTTCCAAATCACCAACCCCTTGCAGTCCAACGCTGGCGGTGTGCCCGGTGTGCTGGCCATGCGCAGCGACTTCAGCAGCCTCACCGGTGTCGTCACCAGCGACAGCTTGGGCACGTATTCGCAAGGCGGGCAAATGTGGGACTTCAGCGGCCAGTCCCTGCGTGGCCTGAGCACCTTGGCCGCCACCACCATTGGGGCCGATCAGATTCGCGCCAACAAGCTCACCATCAACGGAGACACCGAAGTGCAGCAACTCAAGGCCCAAACCCTGAGCACCGAAAAAATGAAGCTGCCTGCAGCCACCCCTGGCCAGGCGTGCATTGCGCAAGCCCAATCGGTGGCCGTGGCCAACGATGGCACCGGGCGCTTGCTGGTGTGCCCCACCTCGGGGGGATGGACCCTCTACAACCCGTGACTTGACCACCATGACCACTGACAACGACAGCACCGACTTGCTCGGCCCCGACAGCCTGAGCCCATCCCTGCACTTGGGGGTTGGGTTTGGTGCAAAGTTTCGCGTGCTGCGCTTTTGGTTGCGCCACCAAGCGGTGTTGGCGCAGCCCATCCAACCCGGGCGCTTGCTGATGGCGGTGTGGGGCAGCGCACCCAGCCGCGATGGCAGCCCACCGGCGTTGGCGCAGATCGATCGCACGCGCGTGGCCGTGTTGCGCGCCCAAGAGATGGAGGGCTGGCCCGAGCGCGGCACCCACGAATGGACCACCATCGAGCCATGGCTGCAAGGCGGCGCATCGGCCGTGCCCATGGCAGCCGCGCCCTGCGCGCACCTGGGCGTGCTGCGGTGCGAGCTGCTGGGCTTGTACCAGGCCCGTGGGGCCGCTGGCCTTGCACCCACCTTTTCGGGCGACATGTCGCTGAGCATGCCCGTGACTTGTTTGCACCTGTACCAAGCCGACGCCGCCGCCACCGAGATGCTGGTCAACGGCACCGTGCCTGCGCAAGGGCGCATCCCCATGGGCTGGATGCGCAGTGGCGAAGACGTGGCCCCGTCCACCCAAGCGCAACATGCCCACGTGTCCACGCGCGACTTTTTGGGCAAGCGCACCGCTTTGTTTGGCAAAACGCGGTTGGGCAAGTCCAACACCGTCAAGCTCATTGCCCAAGGCATATTGGACGTGACCCGCGACAACCCGCACGCAGGTCAAATCATTTTTGATGTCAACGGCGAGTACGCCAACATCAACCCGCAAGACGGCGAGAGCGCATTGGCCAGCGCCTACAAAGACCGCTGCATCCCGTACTTCTTGTCGTTCATGGAGAGCAATCCTGATGCGCGCTACCTGCGTTTTAATTTTTACGAGCGCAGCGAAGACGCGTTGGCGGTGATGCAAGAGCTGCTCCCGCCCGAGGTGGCGCAGTCCCCCGCGCTGTCGGGCTTGTTCACCTGCCGCTTGCCCGCCTTGGTGCGCCACGCACACGACAACGACGTGGTGTTTCAGCGCCGCTTGCGCAAGATCATGCTGTTTTGGGCTTTGCTGGAGTCGGCGGGTTTTGACAGCGACTCAGACCGGCTGAAAAACCTGTTGCAAGTGCAGTTTGGTTTGCAGCTGCCATTCAACCCGGGCTTTGGCCCCAATTTGCGCAAAGCCGCGTACCTGGCGGTGCAAAACATGCCCCCACCGACCACGCCTTTTAATTTCTTGGCCATGGCCTTGGAGATGCGGGTGGTGGCGCGGTTCAGCAAAACCTATCCCAACGACCCGAGCCTGAGCCCCAACGGCCA
>CANJUS010000090.1:0-6085 GCA_947477505.1 Comamonadaceae bacterium
CCGAAGGCGACTGCGGTGCTTGCGTGGTGATGGTGGGTGAGCTCAACGCCAGTGGAAAAAGCGTTGATTACCGCCCCATCAACAGCTGCATCCACTTGTTGCCATCGCTGGACGGCAAGTCCATTAAAACGGTGGAGAGTTTGAAGCGTGCCGATGGCAGCTTGCACCCGGTGCAGCAGGCCATGGTCGATTGCCATGGATCTCAATGTGGTTTTTGCACCCCCGGCATTGTGATGAGCTTGGTCAACCTGGTGCAAATCAAACCTCAGCCCCAGCGCTTGGAGATCACCGATGCGCTCAGCGGCAATTTGTGCCGCTGCACTGGCTACAAGCCCATCATCGAAGCGACCCAACAAGCCTGCCAAAAAGGCGCCGGCTTGAAGCTCGACGACCAGGCCGATGTGCCGCTGCTGCAAGAGATACGGCGCTCCAGTGTGCCCACGCTCAGCCTGGAAGGCGAGATCATTTCGCAACCGGTGCTTCGCACCCGCAAAGGCAACGAATTTGTGGCCCCGTCCACCGTCGCCGAAGTGGCGGCCTATTTGATGCAGCACCCGCAAGCCACCTTGTTGGCTGGCAGCACCGAAATTGGCCTGCAGGTCAACAAGCAATACACCCGGCCAGATCACATCGTCTATTTGGGCAATGTGACCGAACTGCGCCAGGTGCAAGACAGCGCCCAGTCTTGGCGCGTGGGCGCTGCGGTGTCGCTGGAGGCAACCATGCATTTGTTGCAAGCGGCCTATCCTGACTTTGCCGAGGTGTTGCGCCGCTTTGGCTCACCCCCCATCCGCTCCACCGCCACTTTGGCAGGCAACATCGCCAACGGGTCACCCATTGGCGACTCTATGCCCTGTTTGTTGGCCCTGTCTGCCAGTTTGCACCTGCGCCGTGGCAACAAAACCCGCAGCGTGGCGCTGGAGCAGTTCTACACCGGCCAGAAAAAAAATGTGTTGCAGCCTGGTGAATTCATTGAGGCGGTCGACATCCCCAAACCCCGCGCCGGCCAAGTGTTCAAAGCGCACAAGATCAGCAAACGCTTTGAACAAGACATCTCTGCCACCTGCGCGGCCATTCGGTTTGAGCTGGTCGACGGACGGCTCAAAAACGTGCAACTGGCCTACAACGGCCTGGCCCCATCACCGTGCCGCGCGCCGCGCCTGGAGGCTGTGCTCGAGGGCCAGTCGCCAACGGCTGTGACGCCTGCTGCCTTGGACGCGGCCATTGCAGCGAGCTTTACTGCTCGCGACGGTTTGCGCGCGACCTGGGCCTACCGCGCCTTGGTGGCCCGCAACCTGGTGTTGCAATTCATTGAAGACAACCAAACCGTGGAGGCTTGAGCCCATGAACGCACCCAATACCCTTCGCGAGCTGTTGCCTGCCGGCGTGCAAGGCCAAGAGCTGATTCATGAGTCGGCCCATTTGCACGTCACAGGCGAGGCCATTTACACCGACGACATTGCCGAGTTGCGCGGCACTTTGTATGCGGCCTTGGTCAAGTCACCCGTGGCCCATGGTGAGTTGATTGGTGAGGGCATTGATCGCGCTGCTTTGTTGGCCGAGCACGGCGTGGTGGCGGTGTTCACTGCGCGCGATATTCCTGGCGAAAACAATTGCGGCCCGATCATGCACGACGACCCTTTTTTGGCCGACGGCAAGGTCGAATTTTTGGGGCAGGCGGTGGCCGTGGTGGTGGCGCGCGAGATGATTTACGCGCGCGAAGCGGCCAGCCGCGCCAAAGTGGCTGTGCGCGAATTGCCCGCCATTTTGACCATCGAAGACGCGATGGCGCAGCAAAGTTTTGTCATGCCCTCCAAAGGCATCACGCGGGGTGATGCACCGGCGGCCATTGCCAGCGCGGCGCACCGACTGCAAGGCCAAACACACTGTGGACAGCAAGAACAGTTTTACCTGGAAGGCCACATCACCTACGCCGTACCGCGCGAAGACGGCCAGCTCACGCTGTATGTGTCGACCCAGCACCCCGATGGCAACCAGCGCGAAGCCGCTGCCGCCTTGAACCTGACCACCAATGACGTGGAAGTGATTTGTCGGCGCATGGGTGGGGGCTTTGGTGGCAAAGAGGGCAATGCCAGCATCTTCAGCCAAAGCGCGGCCTTGGCAGCTTTCAAGCTGCAAAAGCCCGTCAAACTGCGCGTCAACCGCGACGATGACATGATGATCACCGGCAAACGACACGACTTTCGCATCGACTACGACGTGGGCTTTGACGACAACGGTCGCATCTTGGGCCTGGACGTGGTCTTGTATTCACGCTGCGGCTACAGCACCGATTACTCCGGCCCGGTCAATGACCGCGCCTTGCTGCACATCGACAACTGCTACCACATTCCCCACTTGCGGGCCATGGGACACCGCTGCAAAACCCACATGCAAAGCGCCACCGCGTTCCGCGGTTTTGGTGGGCCGCAGGGCATGTTCGGCGTAGAGACCGTGATCGAGCAAATCGCCAACACCTTGGGCAAAGACCCGCTCGATGTGCGTCGCGCCAATTTGTACCGCGACCCAGCGGTCTCGGGCGACCCGGCCACCATGGTGACCCAGTACGGTCAGCGCATCGAAGACTGGATTGGCGACCAGGTGCTCGATCAACTTGAGGTCGAATCGGCTTATCGCGCCCGGCGCGAATCGGTCAATGCCTTCAATGCCAGCCACCAGCAGCGCAAGCGCGGCCTGGCCATGGTGCCGCTGAAGTTTGGCATCAGCTTCACCGCCACCATGCTCAACCAAGGTGGCGCTTTGATCAGCATTTACATGGACGGTTCGGTCAGCGTCAACCATGGTGGCACCGAGATGGGCCAAGGTCTGAACACCAAAATGGCCCAGGTGGCCGCCGATGGCCTCGGGATTTCGGTGACCAGCGTGCGCGTCACCGCCACCGACACCCAAAAGGTACCCAACGCGTCTGCCACCGCTGCGTCGAGCGGGGCCGACATCAATGGCGCAGCCATCAACAACGCCTGCGATCAAATGCGCGCACGCTTGGCCCCAGTGGCCGCCCGGTTGCTGGGTTGTGACGCCAGCGAGGTGCGTTTTCACAGCCACGCGGCGCACGCTGGATCGGCCCAAGGCGCGCCCTCCGTGCCTTGGGAAAAGCTTGCCAAACAAGCGTGGCTGGACCGCGTCGGCTTGAGCGTCACGGGCTTTTACATGACGCCCGAGATCAAATACGACTTCCAAACCCTGAAAGGCCAAGCCTTTTATTACTTTTGCTACGGCGCAGCCGTGACCGAGGTAGAGATCGACACCCGCACGGGCGAGTGGTGGCTCAAAGCGGTGGACATCGTGCACGACGTGGGCCGCAGCATCAACCCGGCCGTGGACAAAGGGCAAATTGAAGGCGCTTACGTGCAAGGCATGGGCTGGCTCACCATGGAAGAGTGCATTTGGGACAAAAAAGGTCGCTTGCTCACCCACGGGCCCAGCACCTACAAAATCCCAGTGGCCGGTGACGTGCCCGAGCATTTCAAGGTCAGCTTGTTTGACGGCGAAAACGTCAAGTCCACACCCTTCAAAAGCAAGGCCACGGGCGAGCCCCCACTCATGCTGGCGCTGTCGACTTACTTTGCTTTGCGCGACGCGGTATCGGCCAGCGCCAACCACCAAGTGGTGGTCCACATGGATGCACCGGCCACGCCCGAGCGCATCTTGCTCGCTTGCGAGCGCGTGCGCGCCCAAGCCAAGGCCTAACGCTCACCTGCCCACAGGGGCCTGGGGATTTAGCGCTGGCCCTCGGTCAGGGTGTCGAGTTGAAAGCGCCCGCTTTTGTCCCACAGCCAGGTATCGGTGTAGGTGGCTTGGCCCAAATGCACCGGGGCCGGGTAGGGCGCTGCTGCCATCACGGTGCGCTCGATTTCTTTGATCACATCGGGCGCATGTTTGGGGGCACGCCGCCACTCGACCCGCAGCACATTGCCCCGGCGGTCCACCACCACGTCCATCACGCCCACGGCTTTGAGCAAAGGGGGCAGACGCCCGCTGTAAATGCGGTGGGCGTTTTGCTCGTAAATGTGGCGCGCTGCATCTTGTCGAAACTCGCGTTCGGTGCGCGCTTTGGACACGTTGGGCGGTGTGGGCTCGGGCTTGGTGGGGGCAATCACCACGGGCGGGGGAGGTGGCTGAAGCACCGCGGCGGGTGCGGTGGTCTTTACCGGTGCGGGCGGGCTTGCAGGAGGGGTGCTCACGCAAGCTGTCAAGACCACGGCCACACACAGCCCCCACAAGCTGTGACGCATGAGGCAATGGGTGGTGGAAGACAAGTTCATGGTCTGTTTTCTTTCATCGGTGCACAAGGCACTGCAACTTCAAAACATGCCGGGCTCATGCGCCATACTGTGCCCCTTTTCAACGCCTTGTCACACATTGGCAAACCCGGAGAAACTTTTGTTTTCAATGTCTGAGCTTACTGCTTTGTGGGGCCATGGTCCAGCCATGGCGGTGAGCGTGCGCTCGGTGCAAGGCTCGGGCCCGCGCGAGGTGGGGGCTTGGATGGCTGTCACCGCCGGCCACACCCTGGGCACGGTGGGGGGTGGGCATTTGGAGTTCGAGGCGATTCGACTGGCCCGCGAGGCCTTGGCGGGCGATGCATCGACCGCGCCCGTGCCGTTCGAACACCGTTTTGCCCTGGGCCCAAGCCTGGGCCAATGTTGCGGTGGGGTGGTGGTGCTGGGGTTTGAGCCCATCACACAAAGCGATGTGTCGCGCTTGCAAGCCCAGGCCAATGCGCATGCCCAACCCGTGGCCTTGTTTGGTGGCGGCCATGTGGGCAAGGCCTTGATCGACGTGCTGGGCCGCTTGCCCATGTCGGTGTTGTGGATCGACAGCCGCGATGAAATTTTCCCCACCCACGTGCCCGCCAATGTGCGCTGCGAGCACTCTGACCCGGTGCAGCAAGCCGTGTGGGACTTGCCCGCCGGCTGCCATGTGCTGATGATGAGTTTCAGCCACGCCGAAGACCTTGACATCTTGGCAGCTTGCTTGCAGCGTGCGCGTCAACAACAAGACCTGCCCTACATCGGCCTGATCGGCAGCGACACCAAATGGGCCACATTTCGCCACCGCTTGGAGGCCAAAGGCTTTGGCCCCGGAGACTTTGCCCGCGTCACCTGCCCGATTGGCATCCCTGGCATCGAGGGCAAACAACCCGAGGTGATCGCGGTGGCCGTGGCCGCCCAGTTGCTGCAGTTATAAAACTGTATACACTTGCTACTCCTGTCGCAGCGGAGCGGGGCCACACCCTTGTTCGCGACCTGTTCTCCCCCTCACAGCGCCCGCAGTGGTGAGGGTGACACCGTCACATCGTGCTGACCGAGACATTGACATGGATACATACTTTTTAGACTGGGCCAACCTTTTGTTGCGGTGGGTGCACGTCATCACCGCCATTGCCTGGGTGGGCTCTTCCTTTTACTTCGTCTTTTTAGACAACAACTTGGTGCGCCCGAACTCGCCCGACTTGCTGGAAAAAGGCGTCGACGGGGCCATGTGGGCAGTGCACGGTGGGGGTTTTTACAACCCGCAAAAGTACATGGTGGCACCGAAAAAAATCCACACCCCTTTGCACTGGTTTTACTGGGAAAGCTACAGCACGTGGTTGAGCGGTTTTGCCCTCTTTACCGTGCTGTACCTGTGGAACGCGGGCACCTTTTTGGTCGACCAGTCTTTGTTTGCCTGGTCGCCGGTGGCCGCTGGGGCCACGGCCGTGGGTTTGTTGGTGGCCTTTTGGTTTGTGTACGACGCCATCTCGCGCATCTTTGGATTTCGCGACAACGGCGAGGCCTGGGTCGGCGGGCTGATGCTCATCGTGGTGGCCTTTTCGTGCTGGCTCACCTGCCAGCTGTTTGCCGGGCGGGCGGCCTTTTTGCTGGTGGGCGCAATGATCGCCACCGCCATGAGCGCCAATGTGTTTGTCTGGATCATCCCTGGCCAGCGCAAAGTGGTGGCCGCCATGACCTCGGGCAAGCCCTACGACCCGATGGAGATGGCCATCCACGGCAAGCGCGGCAAGCAGCGCAGCGTGCACAACACCTACTTCACTTTGCCGGTGTTGTTTGCCATGCTGTCC
>CANJUS010000091.1:0-6069 GCA_947477505.1 Comamonadaceae bacterium
ACAGCACCCCCACCTTGCTGGTGGCCTTGTCACAAACCGCAGGGCGCGGGCGCATGGGCCGGGTGTGGTCGGCCCAGCCGGGCCAAGGCCTGACGTTTTCCTGGGGCATGCACCTGGCACCTGCCGACTGGTCGGGCTTGTCGTTGGCCGTGGGTTTGGCCCTGGCCCAAGCGCTGGACCCGCAGGGGCAATGGGGCGTGCGCTTGAAGTGGCCCAACGACCTGTGGTGGCAGCCCGGCGACACAGCGCGCAAATTGGGCGGCATCTTGATCGAAACCCAAATGCGCCTTGTCAGCGCACCAGCACCCGCGCAGCGCTGGTGTGTGGTCGGCGTGGGCTTGAACCTGGTGTCACCCGAGATGGGCGAACTGAGCGTTCCACCGGTTGGTTGGTGCGAAATCACGGGCGCGCCAGCCAGTTGTGCGCCCGAGGTTTTGCAGCTTTGTATGGCCGCTTTGGTGCCCGCCATGCTCGCTTTTGAGCGCCATGGGTTTGCCCCGTTGGTCGATCAATTTGCCCAGCGCGACGCCTTGCGCGGTCAAGCTGTGGTGCTCAGCGATGGCCGCCAAGGGCAGGCGCAAGGGGTCAACGCGCAAGGGGCTTTGCGCTTGCAGACCGACCAAGGCGTGCAGTGGGTGAGCAGCGCCGAGGTGAGCGTGCGGCCCCGGTCGTTGCAAGGGGCATCCCATGTTTGACCGGCGCGCCATTGTGCTGCTGTTGTTGTGGGCCAATTTGGCTTTTTGGGCCTGGTCCAACGGGTGGTTGAGCAGCGTGGGCTGGGGGCCCTCCACCGAGGCAGAGCCGGAGCGACTGAGCCAACAGGTCACGCCCTATAAGCTGCAACTGCAAAAAGAAAAAGCGCCCACAGTTAAGCCTGCACAGGCCCCTTGATGCGCAGGCGTGGGGTCAGGTTTAGGTTTGTGGCGGACGTTGGCGCAAACTGCGGCTGAGCAACACCACGGGCAACAGGCCGACCACCACCAGGGCCAGCGAGGGCAAAGCGGCCTCGGCCAAGCGTTCGTCACGCGCCAACTGATAGGCCATCACGGCCAAGGTGTCGGTATTGAAGGGGCGCAGCATCAAGGTGGCGGGCAGCTCTTTCATCACGTCGACCAAGACCAGCAAAAACGCCGCCGCCAAGCTGCGCTCCAGCAAGGGTGCGTGCACCCGCCGCAGCAGCGTGGACGCCGAGGTGCCCAGCATGCGCGCGCTTTCGTCCAAGCTCGCCGGGATACGCGCGTAGCCGCTTTGCACCGACTGCAAGGCCACCGCCACAAACCGCACCAGGTAAGCCCACACCACGCCCACCACGGTGGCGGTGATCCAAGTGCCCGCGTGGCTGTCGGGCCACTGTTGTTGCAGCCATCCCAGGGGCAACAGCATGCCCACCACGATGACCACCCCAGGCACCGCATAGCCCAGCCCGGCCCATTGAATGGCCCAGCGGCCCAGCCGGTTGGTGTGCATGCGCGCGTGGTAAGCCAAGGCCAGCGCCAGCCCCACGGCCAATACCGCCGTCATGGCACCCAGGCGCAGGCTGTGCCAAGTCCAGTGGACAAAGCGCGCCCAGGGCAAATCGGTGTCACCAGTTTGGGCCAAGGCAGTCAACAAAATCAGCACCGGCACACCAAAGCCCAGCAACACGGGCAGGCTGCACAAGCCCCAGGCCAAAGCGGCCTTGGCCCCATGTAACCGCAGGGCTTGGGCTTCGTGGCCGTGCGTGCCCCCGCTCAAGCTGGCAAAGCGCAACCGCGTTTGCGCGGTGCGCTCGAGTTGCAGCATCAAGGCCACCAACAGCAACAAGGTGGTGGCCAGTTGGGCCGCGGCCACCCGGTTGTCCATCACCAGCCAGGCCTTGTAAATGCCGGCAGTGAAGGTTTGTACGCCAAAGTAGCTGGCCACACCAAAGTCGGCCAAGGTCTCCATCAGCGCCAAAGCGGTGCCCGCGGCAATGGCCGGTCGCGCAAGGGGCAATGCCAGGCGCCAAATGCGCCGCCACAGCGGCGCACCCAGCACCCGGGCGGCCTCCATCAAAGGGGTGGCGCGCTCGGTCAATGCGGTGCGGGCGAGCAAATACACATAGGGGTACAGGCACAGGCTCAAGACCAGGGCCGCACCCCACAGGCTGCGGATGTCGGGCCACAGCGCGCCGTGCCAGCCGCCGGTTTGGCGCAACCACATTTGCAAGGGGCCGCTGTATTGCAAGAAGTCGGTGTAGGCATAGGCCACCACATAAGCGGGCATGGCCAGGGGCAGCAGCAAGGCCCATTCCAGGGTTTTGCGGCCCGGGAAATCAAACAAGCTCACCGCCAAGGCGGTGCCTGTGCCCAGCACCACGACGCCCGCGCCCACCAGCAGGCACAGCAGCACGCTGGTCCAGGCGTAGTCGGGCAGCACGGACTGGGCCATTTCGCGCAAGATCGCGGCGCTGTCGGCGCTCCACTGCAGCCAAGAGGCGAGCACCATCAAAACGGGCAACAGCAGCAAAGCCGTGACCACGGCCAAACCGGCGCTGGGCCAAGACAGCGAAGAGAGCAGGGGGCGACGCATGAGGGGGTCGATTGTAGGGACGGGTCGGGGGCACAAAGGGTGCTGCCTACAATCGCCACCATGGCCGTTGAAGTCACTCAATTGCAGGTGCATTACCCCGGGCGCAAGGCAGCGGCGGTCGAAGGCGTGAGCCTGCGCCTGGCCGCGGGCGAGATGGGCGTGCTCATTGGCCCCTCTGGTTGCGGTAAATCCACCTTGTTGCGTGCCATTGCGGGCTTGGAGCCGGTCAGCGCCGGGACCATCCGCATCGAACAACAAACCGTCAGCAGCCCCCGCGAGCACATCGCCCCAGAGCAGCGACGCGTGGGCATGGTGTTTCAAGATTACGCGCTCTTTCCCCACATGGACGTGGCCACCAACGTTGGTTTTGGTTTGCACGGCTGGGCGCGTGCCAAGCGCCAAGCGCGCATTGACGAAGTGTTGACCCTGGTGGGCCTGTCGGCGGCGGCGCGCAGCTTGCCGCACCAACTCAGCGGCGGCCAGCAACAGCGGGTGGCACTGGCCCGCGCGCTCGCGCCCCAGCCCCAATTGTTGTTGCTCGATGAGCCGTTTTCCAACCTTGATGTGGACTTGCGCGAACGCTTGGCCCATGAGGTGCGCGCCATCCTCAAGCAGGCCCAGACCACGGCCTTGTTTGTGACCCACGATCAAATGGAGGCATTTGCCCTGGGCGACGTGATTGGCGTCATGTCCGAAGGCCGTTTGCACCAGTGGGGCGACGCTTACAGCCTGTACCACCGCCCGGCGACCCGCTTTGTGGCCGAGTTCATCGGCCATGGGGTGTTCACCCACGCCACGCTGCGCCAAGAAGGTGGGCAAGTGGTGGTGCAAACCCCTTTGGGCGAGCTCACCGATGTGGCCGAGTTGCCCCTGCCGTGCGCCTTGGTCAGCGGCGAGTGTGATGTGCTTCTTCGCGCGGACGATATCGTGCACGATGACGATGCGCCGGTGAAGGCTGAGATCATGCGCAAGTCGTTTCGCGGCTCTGAGTTTTTATACACCTTGCGCTTGCACACTGGTGAGACGGTGATGGCCCATGTGCCCAGCCACCACGATCACCGGGTGGGCGAGTGGATTGGCATCCGCGCCCAAGTCGACCATGTGGTGACGTTCAACCGCGCTTGCCATTTGGGCGGGCGCGAACTGTGCCAGATGCCGTGTACCGTCCACATGCCGCAACGCATCAGCCCCCCTTTCCGACCCGAGGAGCAAACACCATGAGCATCCAACTGTATTTTTCCCCCGGCGCGTGTTCGTTTGTGCCCCATGTGATGCTGGAAAAAGCCGGCGTGCCCTTCGAGCCCATCATGGTCAAGCTGCACAAAGGCGAGCAACAAACGCCAGAGTTTCAAACGCTCAACCCCAATGGACAGGTGCCGGTGCTGGTCGATGGCGGTGAGGTGCTGACCCAAATTTTGGCTCTGGTGGGGTATTTGGACAAACGCTTTCCCCAGGCCCACATCTTGCCGGACACGCCGATGGCGCGTGCCCGTGCCATCGAAATGCTGTCTTGGCTCAACAACACCGTGCACCCGACCTTCACCCATGTGTTCATGCCGCACAAGTTCAGCGATCAACCCGACGTACAAGCCAATATCCGCGAGCATGCGGTGGGCCAGTACCGCCGCTTGATGCAGGCTTTGCAAGCGCGCGTGGTGGCTTTGTCGCCGGGCCAATGGTTGGCTGGCGAGCACCTGGGGCCGGTAGACGCGTACACCTTGACGGTGACGCGCTGGGCCACCATGGCCGGCATTGCGCCGGCCGACATGCCCCAGCTGTGGGCCTACGTGCAGCGTGTGGCCGCCGATGCGGCTGTGGCGCGGGTGATCGAGCGCGAGCGCCTCACGCTCAACATGCACAAGCCCTCAGCCTGATGGGGCTGAGGCGTCAAGCCAAGCGGCTTGTCCCAGGGTGCGCGCTGGCAAAGCACACCGTGAACAAGGCCCCCGGGCTTGTGCTGTCGGGGTGGGCATCGGTGATCAACACCTTGGCACCATGTTTGTTGGCGATTTCCACCACGATGGGCAAGCCCAAGCCTGAGCCGTCGGCTTCGGTGCCCAAGGCGCGATAAAACGGCTGGAACACCAGCTCACGCTCGGCCGGTGCGATGCCCGGGCCCGAGTCCTCCACTTGCAGCCACACCCCTTGGCCATGCGCTTGGGGCAACACACGAGCGGTCACCACGCCGGGATGGGCCGCGCTCGATGGCGTGTAGTTGATGGCGTTGTCCACCAAATTGCGAATCAGCTCCTTGAGCAAGGTGGGGTGGCCGATGGTCCAGGCCTCGCGTTGGCCCACTTCGGGCCCCTCGTATCCCAGATCGATGGCGCGGTCCATGGCGCGCGGCAGCGAGTCTTGCACCACCTCCAAAGTCAGCGCCACCAAGTCACAAACTTGGGTGGGAATCACCGCGCCCGTGCTTTCGGCGCGCGCCAATGACAACAGTTGGTTGACGGTGTGGGTGGCGCGCATGCTTGAGCGGCCAATTTGTTGCAGCGATTGCTTGAGCTCGTCGGCGCTGGCGCCAGCGCGCTGCGCCAAGTCAGCTTGCATGCGCAGCCCAGCCAAGGGGGTTTTGAGCTGATGGGCGGCGTCGGCCAAAAACCGCTTTTGGGTCGCGATGGATTCTTTCAAGCGGGTCAACAAATCGTTGATTGACGACACCAGTGGCGCGACTTCCAGCGGCACCACCCGGTCGTCCAGCGGGCTCATGTCGTCGGGCTTGCGCAAGCGGATGCGCTCTTCGAGTTGGCTCAGCGGTTTGATGCCCCGCGCCAGCGCCAGCCACACCAGCAGCACGGCCAGCGGCAAGATGACAAACTGGGGCAGCATCACGCCCTTGATGATCTCGGTGGCCAGCACCGAGCGCTTGCCCAAGGTCTCGCCGACTTGCACCAGCGCGGCGGGGCTGTCCAGGTCATTTGGGTAGACCCACAGGTAGGCCACCCGGATGGCCACGCCCCGCATGGCGTCGTCGCGAAACTGCGTGCCACCAGCGCCCTCGCCCCCGCTTGGGGGGATGCTGGGCGGGGGAAAGTCGCGGTCGCCGCTGAGCAGCTCTCCGCTGGGCCCGAGCACCTGGAAGTAAACCTCGTCGACCTCGTCGGCGCGCAAGATGTCGCGCGCTGCCCCAGGCAGGCTGAACTCGGTTTTATGTTGCGGGTCTGTGCGCACCAACTGTGCCAGCGCCTGGGCGTTGTACTCCAAGCCCCGGTCAAAGGGCTGGCTGGCGATGCCTTGCGCCACCAGCCAAGTCAGCGCCAAACTCACGGGCCACAGCAGCAGCAAAGGGGTGAGCATCCAATCCAGAATTTCGCCAAACAGCGAGCGCTGTTCGCGCTGAAAAATCTTCATGGCATGGGTGTGGGGCGGTCAGGCCGGTATTTTTTCCAGGCAATAACCCAAACCGCGCACGGTGGCGATGCGGATGGGGCCTTTTTCAATCTTTTTGCGCAAGCGGTGGATGTACACCTCGATGGCGTTGTTGCTCACCTCTTCGCCCCATTCGCACAGGTGCTC
>CANJUS010000092.1:0-6040 GCA_947477505.1 Comamonadaceae bacterium
AAGTGCGCACCGATTTATCGGCCTTGAAAGCCAGTTACCGCGAAAAACAAGCCGAGATCACCCTCTCGCGCACCAAACACCGCTTCGCGCAGCGAGAACAACAACGCCAAGGTGACTTGGTGGACAAAAACTTTATCTCTGCGGCCAAGTTTGACGACGCCAAACAAAACACCGACTTGGCCGAACAGCAAACGCAGGCGCTGGAGATGGACCTCAAGCGCATCGCCGAAGCCTTGGGCGGGGGCTTGGACACGCCCATCGAGCGCCACCCCAGTTACCGCCTGGCCATGGCCGAGTTGGCACAAATCCAACTGGACTTGAAACGCACCACCGTGCGCTCGGCCCAGGCCGGTGTCGTCAGCCGACCGCCCAAGCCCGGTCAATTTGTGGCCGCTGGTGCACTGGCCATGGCGCTGGTGGTGACCGATCACTGGTGGATCGAAGCCAACTTCACCGAGACCGAACTGACCTTCATCCAACCTGGGCAGCGCGCCAAGATCAGCATCGACACCTACCCCGACATGCAGTGGGACGCACAGGTCGAGAGCCTGAGCCCGGCCACCGGGGCTGAGTTTTCTCTCATCCCGGCCCAAAACGCCACCGGCAACTGGATCAAGGTGACCCAACGCATCGCCGTTCGCCTGGCCTTGCAGCCCAGCACCAGCGCGCCCGTGCTGCGCTCGGGCATGAGCGCGCATGTGCAGATCGACACCGAGCACCGCCGCCGCCTGTGGGGCTATGCCCTGCCCTGAGCCGTGGGCATGAGCACCCCTGCCTCCTCCACCCCACCGGTGCACCGCGGCTGGCTCACCTTGTCGGTGATGCTGGCCACCATCATGCAAGCGGTTGACACGACCATCGCCAATGTGGCCTTGCCCCACATGCAAGGCAGCATGGGGGCCACGCAAGACCAAATATCTTGGGTGCTCACGTCCTACATCGTGGCTTCGGCCATTTGCATGCCACTGACTGGGTTTTTGGCCGCACGCTGGGGGCGCAAACGCGTCTTCATGGCCTCTGTGGTGGGCTTCACCATCACCTCCATGCTGTGTGGTGCCGCCCAAAGCCTGGAACAAATTGTGTTGTTTCGCTTGCTCCAAGGTGTGTTTGGGGCCTGCTTGGTGCCGTTGTCGCAATCGATCTTGCTCGACGCCTATCCGCGCGAACGCCACGGCGCGGCCATGGCCTTGTGGGGCATGGGCGTGATGGTCGGGCCCATCTTGGGCCCATCGATGGGCGGTTGGCTCACCGAGTACTACAACTGGCGCTGGGTGTTTTACATCAACCTGCCCGTGGGCGTGTTGGCCTGGCTGGGGCTGGCCGCGTTTGTGCCCGAAACCGAACTGGACCCCGAGCGGCGCTTTGACATGCTGGGTTTTTGCTTGCTTTGTCTGGGCCTGGGGTCGCTGCAAATGATGCTCGACCGAGGCCACTCGCTGGACTGGTTTGCCAGCCCCGAGGTGGTGACCGAGGCCTGCCTGGGGGCGCTGGGCATGTACCTGTTTGTCGTGCACATTTACACCCAGCCCAAGGCCTTCATCGACCCCGACATTTTCAAAGACCGCAACTTCAGCATAGGCCTGTTGTTCATCTTCATTGTCGGCATGATCTTGCTCACCACCATGGCCTTGCTGCCACCGTTTTTGCAAACCTTGATGGGCTACCCGGTGATGGACGTGGGCATGTTGCTGGCCCCGCGCGGCATTGGCACCATGCTGGCCATGGTGGTGGTGGGTCGCTTGTCGGGGCGGGTCAATGCGCGCTTGTTGGTGCTCGTGGGCCTTGTCTTGACCAGCACCTCGCTGTATTGGATGACGCGCTTTACCACCGATGTGACCAGCTGGGATGTGGTTCAAACCGGCATCTTGCAGGGCATGGGCCTGGGCTTTTTGTTTGTGCCTTTGACGGCTTTGGCCTTCTCCACCATGCCAGCGGCTTATCGCAACGACGGCACATCGCTGTACAGCCTGGTGCGCAACATGGGCAGCAGCATTGGGATTTCGGCGGTCATCAGCTACTTGGGTTCGCGCACCCAAATCAACCACGCCATTTTGTCTGAGCACATTCACAGCGGCAACTGGGCATTGCAGTGGGGCATCGAGCAAGGCCTGCACCAGATCATCACCCCAGAGGGCTTGAGCCAATTGGACGCCCAAGTGGCCCGCCAAGCTGCCATGTTGGCCTTTGTGCAAGACTTTCAGGCCATGATGTGGCTGACGCTGGCGGCGATTCCGTTGCTGGCTTTGTTGCACACCCCCCCACCCAACCGCACGACTTGAAACGTCGCTGCCGGCCAGCCATGAATATGGGGGCCGACGGTTATGTACCCTGCGCATTCACCGCTTGGTTTAAAAGACTGTTTTGCAAACAAAGCAGCCCGCCGTCTATTTTTGATAAATGTTAGCCATCGAACATAAGCGGCAGGCAAAAAAACATACATTTGTCGGCATCAAACTAGACAAGAGAATGGTGGGGATGAAAAAGAAAATTAAAAATCAGCTCTTATCAGTGCTCCCACAAGACGTCTTGGACCGATGGCAACCCAAGCTAGAGTTGGTAGACATGCCACTGGGTGCCGTGCTCTACGAGTCCAGCGGCAGCATGACCCATGTCTATTTCCCGGAAGACTGCATCGTCTCCTTGCTGTTTGTGCTGGAAAACGGCTCATCGGCAGAAATCGCCGTGGTAGGTTTTGAGGGCATGGTGGGTATTTCCCTCTTCATGGGCGGCAACACCACGCCCAGCCGCGCCGTGGTGCAAAGTGCCGGCAAGGCATACCGCTTGCGCGCCACCTTCCTGAAACAAGAGTTTGATTTCTCCAACCCCGTCATCCATTTGTTGCTGCGCTACACCCAAGCGTTGATCACGCAAATGACGCAAACCGCCGTGTGCAACCGCCACCACAGCCTGGACCAGCAACTGTGCCGCTGGTTGTTGCTGAGCCTGGACAGATTAACCGGCCCGAATTTGGTGATGACGCAAGAATTGATCGCCAACATGCTGGGGGTGCGCCGTGAAGGCGTCACCGAAGCCGCCGGGCAACTGCAAAAAGCCGGGCTGATCAGTTACAGGCGGGGGCGCATCACAGTCGAAGACCGCCAAGGCTTAGAGCAGCGCACCTGCGAGTGTTATGCCGTGGTGAAAAAAGAATATGACCGTTTGCTGCCAAACCAGGAAGCTGTTTGAGTGTGGAAAAAACACTGCTTTGCGCTGCCCATCGCGTCACTTCATTTGCATCACGTTGGGCTCTGGGTGGAAGCTGCGCGCAACTTGTCTTTCTTGCTCGGTCGCTTGCCCTTGATGCCACCCACACCGGGGGTTGACGCTGGTGTTTCTGTGGGCTCGAAACCGGCCACCACCTCCAGCGGCAATTGCACCTGTGCGCGTTGTTGGATCAGCTTCCAATGCGCAAAGGCGTCGGCGCTGACAAAACTCACGGCTTGCCCCTGCGCACCGGCGCGAGCGGTGCGCCCAATGCGGTGGGTGTAGTCGTTGGCCGAGCGCGGTAAATCGCAATTAACCACCACCGGCAACAACGCAATGTCGATGCCGCGTGCCGCCAAATCGGTGGTGACCAACACGTCGATGTGGTTGTCTTTGAAGTCTTGCAGGGCCGCTTGGCGCGCCCCTTGGGACATGTCGCCATGCAAGGCGCTGGCCCGCACACCTGCTGCACACAGTTTGCTGGCCAGGTGCGCACAGGCATAGCGCGTGGCCACAAACACCAACACCCGCTGCCAACCCTGGGTGGCGATCAAGTGGCGCAACAAGGCGGTGCGTTTTTTTTCATCCACCGCGATGGCACGTTGTTCGATCTGCGGCGCTTCAAACACCTCGGCGGCATCGCTTTCGATGCGCAGCGGCTCGCGCAAGCCATGCTGGGCCCAGGCGGCCAACTCGGGTGTGGCGGTGGCCGACAAACACAGGGTTTGGTGCGCTTGCGTCAGCAAGGCCAATACCGCTTGCAGCTCGTCGGCAAAGCCCAGCTCAAGCAAACGATCGGCCTCATCGAGCACCAGGTGCTGCACCTCCGACAAACGCAAGGCGTTGTGCGCCACCAAGTCGAGCAAGCGCCCGGTGGTGGCCACCACCACATCGGCGCCACCACGCAAGGCCATCATTTGCGGGTTGATCGACACCCCGCCGTGGGCCACCACCACCTTCAGCCCCAAGCTGTCCGTCACTTGGCGCAGCACTTGCCCCACTTGCAATGCCAACTCGCGGGTGGGCACCAGCACCAGGCAGCGAACGGGCCGGCGGAAATTGGTTTGCTTGGGCGCTTGCCATATCTTTTGCACCAGGGGCAAGACATAGGCCAAGGTTTTGCCCGACCCTGTGGGCGCACTGGCCCACACATCGCGGCCTTGCAACACGGCAGGAATGGCTTGCCCTTGTATGGGCGTGGGCAGGTGCAAACCCATGCTGTCCACAGCGCGCATCAGCGCAGGGCTCAGGCCCAGTTCAGAGAAGTTCAAAGGGGGGGATGTCCTGGTAGGTCTGATGGGAGAAGGGGAAAGGCTCGCTCTAAAGCTTGGCGATGAAGTCCTCTGGCAATACGTCCGCCTGGCGCAGCAACCCAGCCAGGGTGCCGACTTTGAGTTCGCTGTGCATTGGGATGACGCATCCCTTGGAGCCCTTGCGTGCAACGACATGACTGCCGCTTTGTCGCACCTTCTCAAAACCAAGCCGCTGAAGTGCCTTGAGCGCTTCTGCGCCAGAGACACGAGGGAGCTTAGGCATGGGCCGGAATACTGAAAGTGGTGACCACTGGGTGCCCGATAGATACCAGAGGAAACTCTTGCAGGTATAGGGCAGTGGCTTCGCGCAAATTTGAAACGGCCTCCTCGACTGTCTCACCTTGGGTCGTGGTACCCGTCTCTGGGTTGAGTGCGATGTATCCGCCTTCGTGGGCGGGCGTCAAGACGGCAGTGAGTTCCATGTGGCTGGCTCCGAGGCGGTGGTCAAGTTGAGATTGTCGCTGATGGCTTGTGCAAAGCCAAGCCACGATGCCAGCGGCTCAATGCCTGAAGTGCCGCACCCCAGTGAACACCATGGCCACGCCGCGCTCATTGGCGGCGTCAATGACCTCTTGGTCGCGCATTGAACCACCAGGTTGGATGACGCAGGTCGCGCCTTCTTCCACCACCACGTCCAGGCCGTCGCGGAACGGAAAAAACGCATCACTGGCCACCGCTGTGCCTTGCAGGCTCAAGCTGGCGTGACCGGCTTTGATGGCAGCGATGCGGGCCGAGTCCAAGCGGCTCATTTGCCCCGCGCCCACGCCCATGGTCATGCCATCGCGGCAAAACACAATCGCGTTGCTTTTCACAAACTTGGCCACCTTCCAGGCGAACAACAGGTCTTCGATTTGTTGCGGCGTGGGTTGCTTGTGCGTCACCACCTTCAAGTCGCTGGCTTGCAACACATGGTTGTCGGCGGTTTGCATCAGCACGCCTGAACCAATGCGTTTGATGTCCACCGTGTTTTGACCGCGCGACCAATCGGTGTCCCCACCGGGGGGCAGGTCGATTTGCATGACACGCACATTGGCCTTGGATTGCAGCAAGGCCAGTGCATCGGCGCTGAAAGACGGCGCGATCAAGACTTCGACAAATTGTTTGTGCACGGCTTCTGCGGTGGCCAAGTCGACCGCGCAGTTGAACGCAATGATGCCGCCAAAGGCCGAGGTGGGGTCGGTTTGAAAAGCTTTGCGATAAGCCTGCAAAGCATCTGCGCCCAAGGCCACGCCACAGGGGTTGGCGTGCTTGACGATCACACAGGCGGGGGTGGCAAAGCTTTTCACACACTCCCAGGCCGCATCGGCGTCGGCAATGTTGTTGTACGACAGCTCTTTGCCTTGCAACTGCTCGGCCATCACCAAGGAACCGGGTGCGGGGTAAAGGTCGCGGTAAAACGCTGCTTGCTGATGCGGGTTTTCGCCATAGCGCAAATCCTGCAACTTGATAAAGCTGCCGTTGACCTGCGCAGAAAATGCGCTGCGCTGACCGGACTCAAAATCCAAAGAAGACAAATAACCGCT
>CANJUS010000093.1:0-6029 GCA_947477505.1 Comamonadaceae bacterium
CAGCGCAGCATCAAAGTGGAGCCTGCCTGACACCGTGTTGTCACGCGCTGCGTCTATGATGTTTCACATCGCCTTGGGTAAGCTGAGGCGGCCCTGTCTACCGATGAGCTTGCTGCACAGACCCTTGACCCCATTGCACCATTGGTGTGCGGCCACCATGCTTGTTTTTTGCACGGCGCTGCCCTTATCGGTTCAAGCGGCCCGGCCCATGAACACCGATGACGCCAACGTGGTGGACCCCAAAGCCTGCCAGCTTGAAACCTGGGTGCGCCGCAGCCGCAGCAATACCGAGCAATGGGCCATTCCGGGATGCAACTTTTGGGGCGATGTGGAGTGGTCACTGGGCGGCCAACAGCGCAGCGAAGACACCCCCTGGACATCAGGCCTGTTGCTGGGCCAAGCCAAAAAACGTTGGCTGCGTTTGAGCGATGGCGATTGGGGCGTTTCCACCACGCTGGGCTTTGTCAACACCCAGCCGACCAGCGACTTCAATGCACCCCAACGCGACGTCTACTTCAATGCGCCCATCACCCGTGCGTGGGGGCAAGACCGCTTTGTGCACCTCAACTTGGGATGGGTGCAGCACGGGCGCGACAACAGTTCACGCCCGACCTGGGGCATGGGCGGTGAGTGGCCTTTGAGCCCACGTTTGATTGCCATCTCCGAGGTTTACGCGGAAACCACCACGCCCAGCCAATACCAAGTGGGCTTGCGCTTTTGGGTCAAACCACAGCGCATTCAAATAGACACCACCTATGGCAATGTGATGGGCAGCGCCACCGACCAGCAGTGGATCAGCATCGGCCTGCGCTTGCTGACACCGGCTTTTTTGCCCTGAGCCAGGCCCTTTAAAAATGCACACCCAGCACCACGCGCGGTTGCGAGTTGTCGCTGAAGTTGACTTTGCTTGTTCGCCACATTCAATGTGAAGCGCTGTCGCTCAGTAGACTGTTGCCGTTGCTTGCCCATACTGGCCGATTCCCGCCCCATGCAAAGCTTGGTAGCATGAACCTTTCGCTGTTTTTCGCGAATGAGGAGCCACACCATGTCCATGCCCTGGGAAGGGATTGTTTCAGCCGACGAAATTGCGGCTTACGAAGCGGCCGGCTTTGGTCGTCCACAAGCCCAAGGCAAGCGCCCGGCTTTGCTCATCATCGATGTGCAATACCGCACGGTGGGCACCCAGCGCCAGCCGTTTTGGGAGTCCATCAAAGAGTTCAAAACCTCTTGCGGCGAGGTGGGTTGGAAAGCCGTAGACCATATCGCCCCGCTGCTGGCACTGTTTCGCGAAAAGAACCTGCCCGTGCTTTACCCCTATGTGGCACCCAAAGAGAATTTTGATGTGGGACGCCTGGCCGAGAAAGTGCCTGCGTTGATGGGCGTGGCCGCACATGGTTACCAGTTTGTGCCTGAGGTTGCCCCTCAAGAGCGCGATGTGCTGTTGCCCAAAAAGCACCCCAGTGCTTTTTTTGGGACCCCCTTGGCCAGCTATTTGATCGACCTGCAGGTGGACAGCTTGGTGGTGACCGGCTGCACCACCAGCGGCTGCGTGCGCGGCAGCGTGGTGGACGCGTTTGCATACAACTTCAAATGCACCGTGCCGATCGAATGCGTTTACGATCGCAGCGCCACCAGCCATGCCGTCAATTTATTTGACATGGCGGCCAAGTATGCCGAGGTCAAACCCGTGGCCGACGTCATGCAATACATCCGTTCTTTGCCCAAGGCTTCATCATGAAAAAATTTGACAACAAGTTCGACCGTTACCCGTTTTCTCAGCTGCCCAAGCGCCCCACCTACAGCTGGCCCAATGGCGCCAAGCTGGCGGTTTACTTTGCCTTAAATGTGGAGGCCTTTGAATTTGGCCGCAACCCAGGACCCGACTTCACCTCGTTGCCAGCAGCCCCGTTTCACCGTGGGTTTGCCTACCGCGACTATGGAAACCGGGTGGGCATTTGGCGCATCTTGGAGCTGTTCAACCGTTACCAAATCCCACTGGCGATTTTGACCAACACCAGTGTGTACGACATTTGCCCCGAGGTGCTGGTGCCGTTTCGCGAGCGTGGCGACGAGTTTGTCGGGCATGGCCGCACCAACTCCGAGCGCCAAATCGACATGGACGAAGCCACTGAGCGCGCCATGCTCACCGAGGTGCGCGATCGCTTTATCCAAGAAGAGGGCAAGGCCCCCAAAGGTTGGCTGGGGCCGTTCATTTCGCAAAGCGCCAAAACACCTGAGCTGCTGCTCGAGACGGGCTACACCTACCAAATGGATTGGTTTTTTGACGAACAGCCGCAGTGGTTTCGCACCGATCGCGGCCCGATCATGAGCGTGCCTTACCCTTCGATGGAGCTCAACGACATCCCCGCCTTCATCAACCGGGGTGCCAGCGATGGTGAGTTCACCACCATGATCACCGACGGCTTTAACCAGCAGTTGGGCGATGGCGAGCGCAATGGCTGGCCGCTGGTGTGTGGTGTGTCCTTGCACACGTTTTTGATGGGCCAGCCCCACCGCGCCCACCAGCTCAAGCTTATTTTGGAACACATGGCCGCCCAGCGCTCCAGGGTGTGGTTCACCACCCCGGGCGAGATTGCCGACCATGTGTCGGGCTTGCCTGCGGGCACGGTGGCCAAGCCCTGAGCGAAACAGCTTGAACTGGTGTCGGCGTGATCGCTGGCGCTAGCGGCACTCGCCCGGCAGTTGTTTGGCGGGCAGCAAAGTGCCTGCGGGCACGCTCAAGGCGCCTGGCAACACCACGCCTTCTCCCACACAACGCCAAGCCACCACGCCTTGGCTCGGCGGCGCAAATGCTGTGGTGCCATCGGGCAATGCCGTGGGCGCGGCCCATGTGCCCAAGTAGGGCACCAAGTGAAAATACCCGTTGCCCGCTGCCGCAGTGGTTTTGACGCTGATCACCCCCGTCTTGGCGTCAACCGCCAGGCTGGCCACGTTGGCTGTGGCGGCCGGCGCGCTGTAGCCGCTGGCGTAACCCGTGGCACTGGCATTGGGGTTGCCACTGTTGAGGTGCTCGACCACGCTGTTTTTGGCCGCTGCCGCCAGTGACAGTCCTTCGCCGACGCGTGCACGCACTGCGTAGTCAAGGTAAGCGGGCAGCGCAAACGCGGCCAAGATGCCGATGATGGCAATGACCACCATCAGCTCGATCAAAGTAAAGCCCTTTTGGGCTTGGACTGGTTTCATGCGGCCTCCCTGATATCGTTTTGTTGTGCCAACGATTCTAGGCAGGCTGATCAAAAAGGCAAGCGCCGTTCGGCGCCCACTTTATTCGGGTTTGGCGTCCTCATCGGAAGCAGAAGACTTTTTCTGCAAGTGCTTGCCGATCAAATACACCGCCAGCGCCCCGACCACTGCGCCCGCATAGTGCAACCACGGCGCGGCTTGCAAGGTGTCGCGCAACAACACATCGCTGACGATGGTCTCGCCGCCAACCCAACCGATCAAGCAAGCGCCAAACACCACGATAACGGGGAAGCGCTCCATCATCTTGATCATCAAGGTGCTGCCAAAAATCACCATCGGGATGCTGATGGCCAAACCCAAGATCAACAAAGTCATCGAGCCCTTGGCAGCAGCGGCCACGGCAATCACATTGTCCAAGCTCATCACCAAGTCGGCGATCAAGATGGTGCGCACAGCGGCCATGAGGGTGCCGTACTCTTTGGACTCGCCCTCATCTTCGTCTTGCTCGCTGAGCAGTTGGGCGCCAATCCACAGCAGCAACAAGCCGCCAATGATTTGCAAGCCTTTGAGTTCAAGCAACCACGCAGCCACGACCGTCAACAAAATGCGCAACACCACGGCTGCGCCTGAGCCAAACATGATGGCTTTTTGTTGCTGGTGGGGTGGCAGGCTGCGCGCGGCCAAGGCGATCACCACGGCGTTGTCGCCCGACAAGATGATGTTGATCCAAATGATCTTGAGCAGGCCAATCCAAAACTCAGCCGTTTGCAGCATTTCCATGGTGATTCCCTTGTAATGAGGTTTTTATAGGATGCCACCAGGCGGTGACCCTTGTGCAAGGCGCAAAGTGTAACGGCCTTGCACCCGCAAGGCCGTTGGTAGTTTTGCGGATCCCTCGGGGCTTAAAGCAGTGCTTTGAGCAACTTGCCCATCTCGGAGGGGTTGCGGGTGACTTTGAAGCCGCACTCTTCCATGACAGCGAGTTTGGCTTCCGCGGTGTCCGCGCCGCCACTGATGAGCGCACCTGCGTGGCCCATGCGTTTGCCAGCCGGTGCGGTGACACCCGCGATGAAGCCCACGATGGGTTTTTTCATGTGGGCTTTGCACCAGCGTGCGGCTTCGGCTTCGTCGGGGCCGCCGATTTCGCCAATCATGATGACCGCATCGGTGTCGGGGTCGTCGTTGAACGCACGCATGACGTCGATGTGTTTCAAGCCGTTGATGGGGTCACCACCAATGCCCACGGCGCTGGACTGACCCAGACCGATTTCGGTGAGTTGCGCCACGGCTTCATAGGTGAGCGTGCCAGAGCGGGACACCACGCCAATGCGGCCTTTGCGGTGGATGTGGCCGGGCATGATGCCGATCTTGATTTCGTCAGGGGTGATGAGCCCTGGGCAGTTGGGGCCCAAGAGCAGGGTGCGTTTGCCACCCGCGGCTTCTTTGGCTCTCATCTTGTTGCGCACATTCAGCATGTCGCGAACTGGAATGCCTTCGGTGATGCAAATCGCCAGGTCCAGGTCGGCTTCCACGGCTTCCCAAATGGCGTCTGCAGCCCCTGCAGGCGGCACATAAATGACCGACACGGTGGCGCCCGTTTCATGCGCGGCTTCTTTGACCGAGGCGTAAATCGGGATGTTGAAGATGGATTCGCCAGCCTTTTTGGGGTTCACGCCCGCGACGAAACAGTTTTTGCCGTTGGCGTATTCCTGGCACTTCTCAGTGTGGAACTGACCGGTTTTGCCGGTGATGCCTTGGGTGATGACCTTGGTGTCTTTATTGATGTAGATGGACATGTTTCAAGCTTTCAATGCGGCTACGACGGCTTGCGCGGCTTCGGCCATGGTGTCGGCGCTGATGATGGGAAGACCCGACTCGGCCAGCATCTTCTTGCCCAGGTCTTCGTTGGTGCCCTTCATGCGCACCACCAATGGCACGCTGAGGTTGACCGCTTTGCAAGCGGTGATCACGCCGTGGGCGATGGTGTCGCACTTCATGATGCCGCCAAAGATGTTGACCAAAATCGCTTTGACCTTGGGGTTTTTCAACATGATCTTGAAGGCTTCGGTGACTTTCTCGGGGGTGGCGCCGCCGCCCACATCCAGGAAGTTGGCGGGTTCAGCGCCAAACAACTTGATGGTGTCCATGGTCGCCATGGCCAAACCTGCGCCATTGACCAAGCAGCCGATGTTGCCGTCCAAAGAGATGTAGGCCAGGTCGAATTTGGAGGCTTCCACTTCGGCGGGGTCTTCTTCGTCGAGGTCGCGGAAAGCGACGATTTCGGGGTGGCGGAACAAGGCGTTGGCGTCAAAGTTGAACTTGGCGTCCAAGGCCATGATGCCGCCCTTGCTGTCGCGGTTCAGGGGGTTGATTTCCACCAAAGAAGCGTCGGTGTCCATGTAGCACTGGTAGAGCTTTTTGAACACGTCCACGGCCTGGGCCGTGGAGTCGGCGGGCAGGCCAATCGCGTTGGCGATTTTGGTGGCCTGTGCATCACCCAAACCAGCGAGGGGGTCGATGAACTCGGTGATGATTTTTTCAGGCGTGCTGTGCGCCACTTCCTCGATGTCCATGCCACCTTCGCTGGAGGCGATGAAGGCCACTTTTTGGGTGGCACGATCGGTCACCAGCGACACGTAATATTCTTTTTGAATGTCAGCGCCGTCTTCAATGTAGAGGCGACGCACTTTTTGGCCTTCGGGACCTGTTTGGTGTGTCTTGAGCTGCATGCCCAAGATCTCGCCAGCGATGCGCTTGACGTCTTCAATGGTCTTGGCCACTTTGACGCCGCCGCCTTTGCCACGCCCACCGGCGTGGATTTGTGC
>CANJUS010000094.1:0-5977 GCA_947477505.1 Comamonadaceae bacterium
CTTCAATGGTTTCGCCCGCTTTGAAGCGCTGGTCGGTGCCGTCGCCAATGACTTGGATGGTGGCCACGGTGGGCAGTTCGGTGTCAAAGCCCATTTGAGGCAAGCTGGCGTTGAGCGTGCCCAGGTTGCCGGCCAGGTCACGCCAAGGGCCGATGGTCCAGGCCAGGCTGCCCGTGGCGTTGAGCGGCGGGGTCCAGGTGGCTGCGTAGCGCAAGCCGCTGCTGTCGAGCGCTTGCCAGGCCGATCAGCTGCCCGCATTGGGGGTGATGGTGGGCAAAGCGCTGGCAACTTCGCTCAGGGTCAGCTGCATGGTGGCGACTTCGCCGCGCTGCACCTTCAGGCCGGCGGCATCGGTGCCCAGGCTCAGGGTGGGGGCGGTTTGGTCCAGCCGCAGGCCCAGGGTTTGGGTGCTGGTGTTGCCCGCCAGGTCTTTGGCCACCACTTCAATGGTGTAGTTGCCGTCGCTGAGTTGGTGAAAGTCGCCCAGCAAGCTGGTGGCTTGGTTTTGGCTGTCCACGCGGATGTCCAGGTTGGCGCTGGAGACGGTGCTGCCGCCTTTGAGCAGTCGCACGCTTTGCGTGTCCACGCCCGAGCCGTTGCTGTCGGTGATGCCCAAGCCGGTGTACCACAGCGCCGCTTCGTTGGCGCTCAGTTCAGTGTCGTCAGGGGTGACCAAGGTGATGACAGGGCCTTGGGTGTCCACGCTCATCGCCTGGGCGGTATCGACCTGGTTGCCAAAGGCGCTGACAAAGTGCGCCTGGAAGGTGAGCGCGCCGGGTTCGAGGTGGGCCAGATCGGCGGGCGCGAGGTTGACGCGCCAGACCCCATCGGCTTGGACGGTGGTGCTCCAAGTTTTGCTGGCCAATGGGTGGGTGTTGGGCAAGCCGTCGAGCGAGACCACCACCGCACGGCCCAGCGCCATGTTGGGCCCGTTGCCGGGCAGCGCGTCGATCGCGTGGCCGCTGAGCACGATGCCGCTGCGCACTTCGCTGGCGTTGATGCGGTTGTCCAGCGCTTGCAAGCTGTCCCAGGTGAGTTGGGGTGCAGCGGTTTTGACCACCCACTCGCCGCTGCTCATGTCGGTCTTGGTGTTGGCCAGGGCGAAACCATTGGGCAGCACTTTGACGACCACGTCGTACACGCCGTCGCTTTGCACTTGCGCGCTGGTGTTGGTCTCTAAGGCCAGGTTCAGCGCCCATTGTTTGGTGCTGGCGTTGTAACTCAGTGGCCCCAGGGTGCTTTGGCCGGTGTTGTCCATGACCAGTTGGTAGGTGGCCACGGTTTGGCCCCCCGTTTGGATGGCCACGCTCAGTTGGTCGCCCGACTCCAGCGCCACCCCTTGTGTGTCGCCGGTGTGGGCCAATTTTTGGGCCATGCCGCCCAAGGTGGGCGTGAAACTGTTGTTGCGCTGCAATTGCACCGTGGGCACGTCGGCCGGGTACAGGCTCACATCCAGGTATTGGCTGGCGCGCTGTGCCGGGTTGCCCGCGCTGTCGAGCACATCGACGGCCACGGTGTAGCGGTTACCGTGGGCGAGTTCGGCCACATCGGCCGATGTGATGGGGGCGCTCCACAGTTGACTTTGGGCCGTGCCCGTGCCGACGGTGCCGCTGTAGGCGTGGCCGTTGAGGTAGGCGGTGACGGTTTGGCCCACCTCGGCGTTGGTGGTGCCTTGCAGCGTCCAAGTGCCGTCGGGCCCGGCCACGATGGCGGTGCGCTCGGCCATGTTGAGGATGTTGTCGACCAACACGCCGCTGAGGTTGGTGCCCAAGCCATCGGGCATGCTGGGCATGAGGTTGGTGGGCAAACTGACGGTGGGGGCCACGGTGTCGATGCGCACGTTGAGCGGGCTGCCATCGGTGCGGTTGCCCGCCAAGTCGGTGATGCGCACGTTGACCGATGCGCTCAACTCGCCGGTGGGAATTTGGTCGCTGGCAAAGGCCACCTGCCAATGGCCATCGCTGTCGACGGTGGTGGTTTGGTTGGCCAAGCCCCAGGCGACGTTGACCACGTCGCCAGCGGCCGTGCCGGTGCTGCTGCCCGAGACGATGACGCCGGCGTTGCGCTCGGTGGCATTGACCACGTTGTCTTGCGCCACAGCGTTGACGACCAGGCCCGGGGCGCTGGTGTCGATTTGCCATTGCATGGCGTTCAAGCCTATGCCCGAGTGGTTGCCCGCCACGTCTTGCTGGCGCACCTGCACCTGGGCGCGCGCATAAACCGCCTCGCTCAGGGTGAAGGAGGTGCCCGTGCCCTCGTTCCAGGTGATGCCGCCGTTGGTGCTGTAGGTCCAGGTGGCACCGTTCTCCAAGCCGGTGACCCCGATGGTGGCCGTGTGGCTCACACCGTCGGTGGTGCTGCGCCCGGTGTCGGTGAGCACCATGGCCGGCGCGCTGGGTGGGCGTGTGTCGATGGTGATGCGGGTGGCGCTGTCGCTGGTGTAGCTGCCCGCCAGGCCCGCGTCGTCGCTGAAGCTGCCCAACACCAGCTCGAAGTTGCCTTGGATGAGGTTTTTCGGCGTCAGGGTGGCGGTGTATTCGGTGTGGCTGACGGCTTGCCAATCGGACAAACTGCCCGCCGGGGTGGAGATGGTGGGCAAGTTGGCCAGCGCTTCGCTCAAGACCAAGCGCACCGTGGCCGTGGCGTTGGCTTTGAGCACGCTGGCGTTGGCGGCCAGCTCGATGTGGACGCTGGCGCTGGGCGGGCCGCTGTCGATGCGCCAGCTTTGCGCGTTTTCGGTGGTGGCACTGGTGTTGCCTGCTGCGTCGGATTGGCGCACCAGCACCTGGGCAGCGTTGTACACACCGGCGGGCAGCGCAAAGCTGGTGCCGGTGCCAGCGTTCCAATGCGCACCGCCGTCCACGCTGTACGACCAACTGGCGTTGGGCTCCAGGCTTGCGACGCGCACCTCGCCCACCGAGGTCACGCCGTCGGTGTGGTCCCAGCCGGTGTCATTGGCCAAGGCCAAGGTGGGGGCGATGGGGGCGCTGTTGTCCACAAAGATGTCGCCGGTGCGCACGCCCCGCACCTGGGTGAGCAGGTTCAGGCCGGTGTTTTTGCCCACCAAGCTTGCGCCCATCGGCTCGATGCCGACGATTTGGATGTCGTTGCCCTCGCCCAGGTGGGGGGCCAGCACACGAAACAGCAGTTGGTTGGTGCCGCTGCCGCTGACAAAGCTGGCCTGGGCGGGCGCGTCGTTGATGAGCACATTCAGCAGCGGGCTGCCTTGCACGTTGATGGCTTCGTTGAGGCTGACCACCAGGTCGATGGGCTCGCCCCCATGCAGCAGCCGATCGGCTTGCGCTGCAGCGGCCACGCCCATCACGATGGGCACCTCCACCACGCTCAACTGCAAGGTGGTTTCGTGGCCCAAGCCGGCCAAGTCGGTGGCCTTGATGCGCACGGTTTGGGCCGCGCCCGTGTGGGTGGTCAAACCGGTGATGACGCCATCGGCGCTCATGTGCAGGCCTTCGGGCAGGCCGGTGGCTTCAAAGCGCAAGCGGTCGTTGGCGTCGACATCGGCAAAGGCTGGGGCCACGTTGAGTTCGAACAACTGGCCCATGTAGGCCTGGGTATTGGCCAGGGGGGTGGTCAGCGTGGGCGCTTCGTTGACGTTGGTCAACCCGACTTGGATGGTTTGGACCGCGCTGTGGCCCATCGCATCGCTGATCTCCACTTGCAAGGTGTAGCTGCGCGCATCGGTCTCGAAGTTTTTGGCGTTGGCCCACTTGAGTTGGCCGGTGCTGCTCATTTCGAATTGCGATGCATCGGCGGTGTTGATGAGCCGCCAGCTCAGGCCCTCGGCGCCGGGCACGGCCATGGCCACGCTGTCGGTGCTGTTTTCGGCCATGCCCAGTTGCTTGGCCATGGCGGTTTGCACTTGGTAGAGTTTTTCTTGGGCGAAGCGCTCGGCCTGGGCAGTGGTTTGCGATTGGTTCGATTGCAAGGCGCGGTCGATCACCGCGTTGGCCGCGCTGCGCTCGGCGGGGCTGGCCTGTGGGTTGTCGAGCACCGCCTGGGCTTGTTGGATGCGTGCCAGGTTGTCGGCCACCGCGTTGGCTTGCAAGGCCTGGTCCAGGGCCTTTTGCGCGATGCTGTGTTGTTGCTCCTCGATGGCGTCTTTGGCGTGGGCCTGGCTTTCTTGGGCTTGGGCCAGTTGGGCTTGTGCAGCGGCCTTGCTCGCCTGGGCCGTGCTGCTGTTGTCGTTGGCCAGCCGCGTGAGGGTTTCTTGGGCCTGGTCGATGCGGCTTTGGGCGGCCTGGTCTTGGGTGAGCTGCACGGCCAAGGCGGCGGCGGCGATTTTTTCGGCCGCGGCTTTGTCGGCGGCCAGGTTGAGTTGTTGGGCCAGTGCGTTTTGGTCGGCTTCGACCTTTTGCTGGGCCGCCGCCAGGGCCTGCTGGGCGGCGGCGCGTGCAGCGCTGGGGGCGTTGGCGGGCAAGCGATCGAGGGCGGTTTGGGCGGCGCTGAGCGCGTCTTGGGCCGCGCTGATGAGCTTGCTTTGCAAGGCCACGGTTTGCGCGGCGGTGGCCTCAGCGCTGGCCTTGGCCGCTTTGCCCGCCGCCAATTGGCTTTGGGCGCTTTGGGCCGCGGTGAGCGCGTCTTGGGCGGCATGGATGGCGTTGGCATTGCCCGGCGATTGGGTTTGCAGTTGTTGCAAGGCGGCTTGCGCGGCCACCACTTGGGCCTGGGCGTGGACCTCGGCTTGCACCGCAACGTCTTCGGCGCTGGCTTTGTTGGCCGCGGTGAGCAAGGCTTGATCGGTGCTGGCTTGGGCCAGCTTCAAGGCGGCCAAGGCGGCGGCTTTGTTGGCGCTGCTGGCGTTGTCGTAAGCGGTTTGTGCGGCGTCGGCGCGCGCCAAGGCGCGCTGCATCACGTCGGCGGCGACTTTCTCGGCGGCGGTTTTATTGGCCAGCGTGGTCAGGGCTTGGTCGACCCCCGCCTGGGCCGCGGCCAGCGCGTCTGGGTCGGCTTGGGTTTGCGCCAGGGCTTGCTTTTGCAGCAAGCCAGTCAGGGCCTGGGCGTTGGCCTTTTCGGTGCTGGCCTTGAGGGCGGCGGTGCGCTCGGCCAGGTCGATGCTGGCGTTGGCTTTGGTCAATGCCGCTTGTGCGGTGCTGGCCGTGGCGCTGCTGGGGGCCGCGCTGTCGAAGAGCTTTTGCGCCTTGCCCGCTTGGGTGACCGACTGCGACCAGGCGTCGCTGGCGACTTTGTCAGCGGCGATGAGATCGGCTTGGGCCTGCACCACTTGTTGGTAGCGCGTCAGGGCCTGGTCCACGGCCGCTTGCGCCGTGGTTTGCCCTTGCGGGGTGCTGGCGCTGTGCAAGGTGTTGAGCGCTTGGGTGAGCGCCGCCAGGTTGTCGGTGATGAGTTTTTGCTGGACCGACAAGGTGGCGGCTTTGTCGATTTGCGTGTTTTCTTGGGTGCGCACCGCCTTCAAGGCGCTGTCGAGTTGGGCCAGTGCCAGGGTTTTGGCGGCGGCGCTGGCGTTGGGGTTGTCCAACACCTTGATGGCGGCTTTGGCCTCGCTGTTTCGGCGGTTAAAGGCCAGCGAGGCGACGTTGTCGACCACGCCTTGTTGGGCACTCAGGGTTTGCAGCGCGCTCAGCGACGCATCGGCCACGCTCAAGGCGTGCTTGGCTTGGGTGCTTTGGGGGTGCAAGGCCTGTTCGGCCTGGGCCTGGGTTTGGAGGGCTTTGGCGCTGTCAATGGCGCTGGCCAATTGGCTTTGGTTGGCCACCTTGAGCTCGGCGGCTTGGGCCAAAGCGGTTTTCTGGGTGTTGGCCCGCAGCGCGTCTTGGGTGGCCCATTGGCGCAGGGCCGTGTTGCTCGACTGTTGCGACCAGTTGGCGTTGGCGCTGGCACGGTTGTCTTCAAAGCCGACCCAGCCCGACAGCAAGGCCTGACCGGCGGCTTGCTCACCTTTGGCCTTGACCTCTTGCAGAACGGTCACGTTGGCAAAAGAAATGCCATGGGCAATTTC
>CANJUS010000095.1:0-5973 GCA_947477505.1 Comamonadaceae bacterium
AAACCATTGATGCCCTTGGACGAGGCTTGCGCCAACATCTTGTCCCATGTCAAGCCGCTGCAAGCGGTTGAATCGGTGGCAAGCTGGGACGCCGATGGGCGGGTGCTCGCGGAAGATGTGGTGTCCGAGTTGGACGTGCCAGCCCTGGACAACACGTCCATGGATGGATATGCCGTGCGCAGCATTGATGCGCAGCAATCCGGCACGCGTTTGCACGTGGTCCAACGCATTCCGGCCGGCAGCCATGGCGTCATGCTCCATGCCGGTCAAGCAGCGCGTATCTTTACCGGCGCCCCCATTCCCCCTGGGGCCGATGCGGTGGTCATGCAAGAGCATGTCGCCACGGACCCGGCTCAGCACGATCACATTTTTTTGAATCAAGCCGCCGTGGCAGGGCAATGGATACGCCGTGCGGGCGAAGATGTGGCCAAGGGTGCGGTGATTTTGCCCAAAGGTACACGCTTGCAACCTGCCGAATTGGGTTTGGCTGCCAGCGTTGGCAGGGACCGTTTGAAAGTGTTGCGCAAACCGCGCGTGGCCTTGCTTTCAACGGGCGACGAACTGATCATGCCCGGAACCGTGGCACCTGCAGACATGAAGCCGGGCACGATCTACAACTCGAACCGGTATTTTTTGCGCGCTTTGTTGCAGCGTTCAGGTTGCGAGGTCAGCGATTTGGGCATTGTGGCCGACCAGAAGCAGGCCACGATGGACGTTTTGTCCCAGGCCAGCGAAACCCATGACCTGATCGTCAGCAGCGGTGGTGTTTCGGTGGGTGAAGAAGACCATGTCAAACCGGCGGTGCAGGCCCTGGGCGTGTTGCATGTTTGGCAAATAGCGATGAAACCCGGCAAGCCCTTGGCCTTTGGTTGGCTGAACAAGCCGACCACCAAGGCCGCGGCCCAGCCTTGCTATTTCATGGGTTTGCCCGGTAACCCCGTGTCCAGTTATGTGACCTATTTGTGTGTGGTTTGGCCTTTTTTGGCAGCTTTGCAAGGCATCGTGCAACCGGCCCCATCTGCTTTTTCGTTGCCCGTTCATTTTGATTGGCCCCGACCCGACAAGCGCCGTGAGTTTTTGCGTGTTCGCCGCAATGGTCAAGGTGGTTTGGATTTGTTCCCCAACCAAAGTTCGGGGGTGCTGACCTCGGCAGTTTGGGGTGACGGTTTGATCGATGTCGCGCCCGACCAAGCACTGCGTCATGGGGATGTGGTCTCTTATTGGCCGTTTTCACACTGGTTGTCATGAACATCACATTGCGTTACTTTGCCTCCGTCAGGGAGATCATCGGCATGGGTCAAGAAACCGTTGAGACACAGGCCCTGGACATTGGACAACTGCGTTGCGAGTTGATGGCGCGAAGCCCCCAGCACGGCCAAGCACTGTCGTCCGACAAAGCGGTGCGTGTCGCCCTCAATCAATTGGCCTGTCGCGAAGATGCCCCACTGAGTGAGGGTGATGAGGTGGCTTTCTTTCCGCCAGTGACCGGGGGTTGAAGATGCCGTCTTTGAGCGTTTCCATCCAACCAGAAGACTTTGACATTGGGCAAGAGCATTTGCGCTTGCGCGCACAAGATGAGCGGGTGGGGGCCGTGTGCAGCTTTTTGGGAACGGTGCGCAGTCAAAACGAGGGCTTGTCAGTGGCAGCAATGACGCTGGAGCATTACCCCGGCATGACCGAAAAGGCCATCTTGTCCATGCTGTCGCAAGCGGGCGAACGGTTTGATATTTACGCTGCCAGGGTGATACATCGCGTTGGTGATTTGAATCCGGGCGACCAAATTGTGTGGGTTGGTGTGACATCTGCCCACCGCGGGCAGGGTTTTCAAGCCTGCGAGTTTTTGATCGATTACCTCAAAACCCAAGCACCGTTTTGGAAGAAAGAACAAACCCCCCATGGGGCCCGTTGGGTGGACGCCCGGGTCAGTGACGACGATGCGCTCGCTCGCTGGGGGATTGACGCACCGAGGCAAGCATTTGATTGACCTGTGTCAAGCCCAAACCCCACTGACAAGGCTGGAAGGCTTGAAATCATTGCAATCAACCCAAGCTGTGGCTTCATCCATCACCGAAGGGAAGTGCCATGCGAGTTGAAAAACTGACCACCAAGTTTCAAGAGGCCTTGTCAGATGCCCAAACCTTGGTATTGGGTGCCGATCAAGCCTATATTGAACCCGCGCACTTGTTGGTTGCCATGCTCAAGCAAACCGACGGACCGCAATCCATGTTGATGCGGGCCGGCGTGGCTGTGCCCGCCTTGTTGCAAGATGCGCAACAAATGATGGCGCGCTACCCTCAGGTGCAGGGCCAAGATCAGGTGCAAGTGGGACGCGAGTTGGTGGGGTTGATTCAAGCCGCTGAAAAAGAAGGCCTCAAGCGAAAAGACCAGTACATTGCCAGCGAGCTGTACCTGCTTGCTTTGGCCGACCACAAAGGTGAGGCAGGCCAGTTGGTGCGCAAGCACGGCTTGGCCCGCTCCAGTTTGGAGGCGGCCATTGACGCCGTGCGCGGTGGCGCACCCGTGCAAAGTGCCGACGCCGAAGGTCAGCGAGAGTCACTTAAAAAATATTGCGTTGATTTGACCGAGCGCGCTCGGGCTGGCAAGCTCGATCCGGTGATTGGTCGAGATGATGAAATACGACGCGCTATTCAAGTTTTGCAAAGGCGCAGCAAAAACAACCCCGTTTTGATTGGCGAGCCCGGTGTGGGCAAGACGGCCATTGTCGAGGGCTTGGCTCAGCGCATTGTGGCCGGCGAGGTGCCCGATTCACTCAAAGGCAAACGGGTGTTGTCCCTGGACATGGCCTCACTGCTGGCCGGGGCCAAATTCAGGGGTGAATTTGAAGAGCGGCTGAAATCGGTGCTCAAAGAGTTGGCCCAGGACGAAGGGCAAAACATTGTCTTCATTGACGAGTTGCACACCATGGTGGGGGCTGGCAAGGCCGAGGGCGCCATGGATGCCGGCAACATGCTCAAGCCGGCCTTGGCGCGGGGTGAGTTGCATTGCGTGGGTGCGACCACCTTGGATGAATACCGCAAGTTCATTGAAAAGGATGCGGCCTTGGAGCGTCGGTTTCAAAAGATCATTGTGGGTGAGCCCACCGTTGAAGCCACCATCGCCATATTGCGGGGGCTGCAAGAACGCTACGAAGTGCACCATGGGGTTGAAATCACCGACCCTGCCATCGTGGCGGCTGCAGAGCTGTCTCACCGTTACATCACAGACCGCTTTTTACCTGATAAAGCCATTGACTTGATTGACGAGGCCGCGGCCAAGGTCAAGATTGAAATTGACTCCAAGCCAGAGGTGATGGACAAGCTGGATCGTCGGCTGATTCAGCTCAAAATCGAACGTGAAGCCGTTAGAAAAGAAAAAGACGACGCGTCACAAAAAAGGTTGGCTTTGCTGGAGGAAGAAGTGGTCAAGCTCAGCAAAGAGTACGCTGACTTGGAGGAGATTTGGAAGTCGGAAAAGTCCAATGCCCAGGGCAGTGCCTTGATCAAAGAAGAAATTGACCGCATGCGATTTCGCATCGATGAACTCACCCGAAAGGGCGAATTCAACCAAGTTGCAGAACTTCAATATTGCAAGTTGCCAGAGTTGGAAAAGCGCCTCAAAGAGGCCCAGGCCAAAGAAGCCAAAAAGTCCAGCGACAGTGGACAGCCCCGCCTGCTGCGAACACAAGTCGGTGCTGAAGAAATTGCCGAAGTTGTGGCGCGGGCAACCGGCATCCCCGTCTCCAAACTGATGCAAGGCGAGCGCGACAAATTGCTGTTGATGGAGGAACGTTTGCACCAGCGGGTGGTTGGCCAAGAGGAGGGCATAGCTGCGGTGGCCAATGCCATACGCCGTTCCCGCGCAGGCCTGGGAGACCCCAACCGCCCAACGGGGTCATTTCTGTTTTTAGGTCCCACCGGTGTGGGAAAGACCGAATTGTGCAAAGCCTTGGCAGCGTTTTTGTTCGACAGCGAAGACCACCTCATTCGCATCGATATGAGCGAATTCATGGAGAAACACTCGGTCAGCCGAATGATTGGTGCGCCACCGGGCTATGTGGGCTACGACGAAGGAGGCTACCTCACCGAGGCGGTTCGGCGCAAACCCTATAGCGTGATCTTGCTCGACGAGGTGGAAAAAGCCCACCCAGACGTGTTCAATATTTTGTTGCAGGTGCTCGATGATGGCCGCCTGACCGATGGCCAAGGCCGAACGGTGGACTTTAAAAACACGGTCATTGTGATGACCTCCAACATCGGCTCCCCGATGATCCAAAGCATGGTGGGCCGAGACAACGCCGACATCAAAGATGCCGTGTGGGACGAGTTGAAGAACCACTTCAGGCCTGAATTCCTCAACCGCATCGACGAGACTGTGGTTTTCCATTCGCTCGACGCCAGTCACATAGCGCGAATTGCACAAATTCAGCTGGACCTCTTGTCCAAGCGATTGGCGCACATGGATTTGCATTTGCAAGTCTCGCCAGCCGCACTGGCTGAATTGGCCAAGGTGGGTTTTGATCCGGTTTATGGTGCGCGGCCATTGAAGCGTGCCATTCAGCAACGCATCGAAAACCCCCTGTCCAAGTTGTTGCTGGAGGGCAAGTTTTTGCCGCAGCAAACGGTCGCCATTTCTGTTGACCCAGTGCAATTTCCTGGTGAGTTCAAATTTGCCCCACAGGACACGCCGCAGGAGATCAAGCCAGCGCATTGAGTCTTTTGCACCTTTGTCGCATCAGGACTGGGTTGCGGATAAACTGAGGTCGATGGAGCCCTGGTGCGAACCAGGGCTCTTTTTAATTGACCCCACTGGTGACCCAATGCGCAAATTTTCTTCGAAGTTATATGTTTTGCTTGGCTTGGTCGTTGGGTGCCACAACCTGACCGCTTGGGCGCAAACGGTTTTCCCGACCAAACCAGTCAAAATCATTGTTCCTGCCACACCGGGGGGAACCTCTGATATTTTTGCCCGTGCCATTGCCAATAAATTGCAAGAAAGTTTGGGCAAACCTGTGGTGGTGGAGTACAAGCCAGGGGCGGCCACCAATATCGGCACAGACTTTGTGGCCAAAGCCGCGCCAGATGGCCATACTTTGCTGATCAATGGGATCACTTTGGCCACCAACCCCTTGTTGTTTGCCAATCTGCCATTCAATCCGAGCAAAGATTTTGCCCCCATCATTGAGGTGGCAGAAATGCTCAATGTGGTCACAGTTCACCCCAGTGTGCCGGCCAACAACATGCGCGAACTGGTGCAACTCATCAAATCCCAGCCCGGTGTTTTTAACCATGGAACCCCTGGTGTGGGCAGTTCGGGTTATTTGTCTGCTGAACTGTTGGCGGTGAAGACCGGCGCCAAAATCACCCATGTTTCCTATCAAGGCAATGCCCAAGCCGTGGTGGACCACCTGGGGGGTATTTTGCAAGTCGGGTTTGTCAATCTGCCAGTTGCATTGCAGCATGTCAAGACGGGCAAGCTCAAGGCCCTGGCCGTGACTTCGGCCAAGCGCTCACCTTTGCTGCCCGATGTGCCCACGGTTGCCGAGGCCATGGGCATTTCTGATTTTGAGTTGGTTGGGTGGTTCGGACTGTTGGCGCCCGCACGAACACCTGCGGATGTGGTGGCACGTTTGCACGCTGAAACCCTCAAAGCATTGAAAGATCCCGCTGTGGTGGAGGTGATTCAAGTCGCTGGTGGATCGGTGGGCGGAGGCAGCCCAGCACAATTTGAAGCGCGCATTCGACGCGATGTCGATCGATTGACCGAGGTCATTCGGGTCTCGGGCGCTGCCAACAAGTGAATGCCGATGTCTCATACCACTGTTATTTCTGATGCAACGCCTTGGCGGCAAGACGCCTGGGTGATGGGTTTGGTGGGCTTGGTGCATGCGAGCTCACACTTTTCTCACTTGCTCTTGCCCTTGATGTTTCCTGCGTTCATCCATGACTTTGGCTTGAGCTATGCCCAATTGGGCTT
>CANJUS010000096.1:0-5884 GCA_947477505.1 Comamonadaceae bacterium
CTTGTCGAAGTCGAGAATTGTTAGGCAAAGCGTGCGAAATAAAGACATACAGAGGAGCATGCCATTTTCATAGGTGAACACAAGGGAACCCATCGCAAGGGTTCACTCAGGGTTTATGACTTGTCATCAGTGCTTTGGCGCTACAAGGCGAACAACGACGAATAAGTCTTGGCGCCCCGCCAGCCGCACCATCTCCACATTCGCCACCCTTTGCGGTGGCGTTTTTGTGGGTGCTGGATCAATCCAAATCCGCTTTTTGATCACTGTGCTGCATTTGCAATGCCAATGGGTACAGCAGATTGCGGGCCTGGCCGGTGATGTCGGCGGTCAAGCGCACAGCGGTTTTCACAGGCAGTTGTGACAACAACAAGCCCAGCACTCGGCGTGCCTGCGCCATTTCGTCGGTTTGATGCACAGCGTGGTGCACCACCAAGGTGAACTCGCCCCGCAGGCGTTGGGGGCTGTGCGCCAGCCAAGCGGGAAATTGATGGGCAGGCATGGTTGCCACCTCTTCAAATTGCTTGGTCAGCTCACGTCCAACGGTAAGCGGGCGCTCACCCAACGAAGATAAATCCTGGGCCAATGCGGTCACGCGGTGAGGTGATTCCAGCAGGACTTGGGTGCGATTTTCCAAGGCCAGGGCTTGCATGGCGCCAAGTCGTTCGGCCCCTTTGGCAGGCAAAAAGCCCCAAAACACAAAGCCTGCATCTTGCGCATGCGTGCTGCCACACGCACTGAGCAAGGTGGTCACACTGCTGGCACCCGGAATGGGCAGCACCCGCAAGCTTTGGGCCGTGACCGCGCGGGCCAGTCGCGCGCCCGGGTCGCTGATGCCAGGTGTCCCCGCATCGCTCACATAGGCCACCCGCTGGCCTTGGCGCAGCAAGGCCAGCACTTGATCGCTGGCTTGCGCTTCATTGTGTTGGTGCACCGCCAGCCATTGATCGGCCCGCTTATCGATGCCGTAGGCGCGCAACAGGCTTTGGCTGTGGCGGGTGTCTTCGCAAGCGATGGTGTCGGCCAGCGACAAGACGTGCAAGGCACGCAAACTGATGTCGGCCAGGTTGCCAATGGGGGTGCCCACCATGTACAAAGTGGCCAAGGGGTAATCTTGCATGGCTGCGGCAGCATGGGCCGCAGCCAAGGCCGGTTCAAAAGAAGCACTCATGGGGGAGGCACTCAATGGGAGATCTCAATCCAAAGACCGTCAGCACCAAACAAAAGGGCGACGCTGCCGAAGCGCTGGCATTGGCACACTTGCGTGCGCATGGCTTGCGTCTGCTCGAGCGCAATTATCGAACGCCAGGCCGCGGTGGCGGCGAGATTGACTTGATCATGCGCGATGCAGACGGCACCTTGGTGTTTGTGGAAGTGCGCCAGCGCAGCCGCAGTGACCATGGCGGCGCAGCGGCCAGCATTGGCTTGGTCAAGCGCCGGCGCATTGTGTGGGCGGCACGCCATTACCTGATGCGCTGGCCCCAAACGCCGCCATGTCGTTTTGACGTGGTGGTGGTGGAGCCCACGGGGATGCAATGGATACCAGCGGCATTTGACGCGATGTAACAAAACGGTGGCCACCAGAAGTTATGATCGCTACATGTTAGAGCAACGCATCGAACAGCACTTTATTGAGAGCGCCGACCTCAAGTACCAGGCGGCCCAAATCCTGAGCAAACCCATCGCTGCGGCGGTCCAGGCCATCTTGGCCAGTGTCACCAATGGGGGCAAGGTGTTGGCTTGTGGCAATGGGGGCTCGGCGGGCGATGCTCAGCACTTTGCCGCCGAATTTGTTGGCCGCTTTGAGCGAGAGCGCCCTGAACTCGCCGCCATCTCTTTGGTGACCGACAGCTCTATTTTGACGGCCATTGCCAACGATTACCACTTCAACCAAGTGTTTGCCAAGCAAGTGCGCGCGCTGGGTCAAACCGGTGACGTGCTGTTGGCCATCTCCACCAGTGGCAATTCCAGCAACGTGATTGCCGCCATTGAATCAGCCCACGAGCGCGAAATGACCGTCATTGCCCTGACCGGCAAAGGGGGGGGCAAGATGGGCACCATGTTGCGCGAAACAGATGTGCACATTTGCATCCCTCACGAGCGCACTGCACGCATACAAGAGGTTCATTTGTTGGCCATTCACTGCATCTGCGATGGTGTGGACTCTCAACTTCTCGGCGACCAGGAAACCCCATGAAAAATTTTGCTGCCTTCAAACTCCCCCGTTTATTTGCCTGGGTCATGTTGACCGCGGGCTTGTCCGCTTGTGTGGCCCCGCTGATGGTGGGCGGCTTTGTAGGGGGCACCATGGTGGCCTCGGACCGGCGCACCTCTGGCGCACAACTAGAGGATCAAGGCATTGAAATCCGAGCCAGTTCGCGCATTCGCGAGCAAATTGGCTCGGGTGTGCACATCAACGTCACCAGTTACAACCGACAGGTGTTGCTCACCGGCGAAGTGACCAAGGCGCAAGAAAAGCAACTGGCCGAACAAATTCTCATCCGCGTAGAGAACGTGCGCAGCGTGGTCAACGAGTTGGCCACCGCACCCAATTCCAGCATGTCAGACCGTGCCAATGACGCATTGATTTCTGGCAAGGTCAAGGCATCCATGGTCGACAGCCGCGATGTGTTTGCCAATGCCTTCAAGGTGGTAACCGAGCGTGGCACGGTTTACCTGATGGGCCGTGTGACACAGCGCGAGGCGACGCGGGCGGTGGAGATTGCCCGTGGCGTCAGCGGGGTTCAAAAAATCATCCGCGTGTTTGAAATCATCACCGAAGAAGAGCTCAAAACCTTGCAGCCACAGCCCCCCAGCGAGGCTGCACCAGCGCCGACCAGCAAACCTTGAGCTTGGGATCAATGCCCCATCAAAAAAGGCCCCAAGGGGCCTTTTTGCATGCCCAAACGGGCAGTGTGGTGCCAGGCCCCTCACTTCAGGCGCTTGATCAGGCTGGACGTGTCCCAGCGAGACCCACCCAAGCCCTGCACATCACCATAAAACTGGTCTACCAAGGCCGTGACGGGCACCCGTGCGCCGTTGCGCTTGGCCTCGTCCATCACCAGGCCCAAGTCTTTGCGCATCCAATCCACCGCAAAGCCAAAGTCAAATTTGTCAGCCACCATGGTCTTGCCACGGTTGTCCATTTGCCAGCTTTGGGCGGCCCCCTTGCCGATCACATCCAGCACCAAGTTCACGTCCAGGCCGGCGCGCTGGCCAAAGGCAATGCCCTCACTCAAGCCTTGCACCAGACCGGCGATGCAAATTTGGTTGACCATCTTGGTCAGTTGACCTGCACCGCTGGCACCCATCCAAGTAAAGGCGCGTGAAAACGCCATGGCCACCGGCTTGGCACGTTCAAAGGCGGCTTCGTCGCCGCCACACATGACGGTGAGCAAGCCGTTTTGAGCGCCGCCTTGACCACCTGAGACGGGTGCATCGACAAAAGCCACGCCTTGCTTGAGTGCCAGTGCACACAACTCGCGCGCCACCATGGCCGAGGCAGTGGTGTGGTCGACCAACACCGTGCCAGCCTTCATGCCCGCCAATGCGCCGTCTGCCCCCAAGATCACCGAGCGCAAGTCGTCGTCGTTGCCCACGCAACAAAACACCAGGTCAGCCCCTTGCACCGCTTGGCGTGGCGTGGGCGCATGCTGAGGCTTGTGCGCGGCAAACTCTTGGCAAAAAGCTTGGCCCTTGGCGGCATTGCGGTTGTAAACGGTCACGCGGTGACCGGCCAAGGCCAAATGGCCGGCCATTGGGAAGCCCATCACGCCCAAGCCGATGAAGGCCACAGACATGGCGGGGGTGGAGTCGTACGTTTTGGGGTTGAGGCTGCTCATGGTTTTGTCAGGTGGATGGAGTGCAAAACCACATGATAGTGCCCTGCCAGGGGCCGGGTGGGGCATGGGGTCAAGACATGGGAAGGCCGACCGAAAGATGGTGCTGGGCTTGCTGCGCATCGATCACCCCAGCGGCAATGAGGCGGCGCAAATCCTGCTCTAAGCTGTGCATGCCCCAACGGGCACCGGTTTGCAAGGCGTGGGCAATTTGGTTTATTTTCAGATCGCGGATCATTTGCCCCACCGCCGGGGTGGCGCGCAATACCTCAAAGGCCGCCACCCGCCCAGGTTGGTTGGCGCGGGGGCACAACACCTGGGAGGCGATGCCCAGCAAACTCTCGCTCACCTGCGCTTGTACCCATGCTTTTTCAGCGGGTTCAAACACATCAATCAACCGCGTGATGCTGCTGGTGGCACTGTTGGTGTGCAAGGTTGACACCACCAGGTGCCCCGTTTCCGCTGCTGTCAGCGCCAAGCGGATGCTTTCGGTGTCGCGCAACTCGCCCACCACGATCACGTCGGGGTCTTCGCGCAAGGCGGCCCGCAAGCCAGTGGCAAAGCTGGCCGTGTCTCGAACGATTTCACGTTGGGTGACCAGCCCTTGGTGGCTGGTGTGAACGAACTCTATCGGGTCTTCCAAGGTGATCACATGGCGCGATTGGTGCTGGTTGATGTGGTTAACCATGGCCGCCAACGTGCTGGACTTGCCCGAACCGGTGGGCCCAGTCACCAGCACCAAGCCATGGGCCTGTGCCGACCAATCGGCCAAAGCCGCAGGGCATTGCAAATCTTCCAACGTGGGCACCTTGCCAGAGATGGGGCGAAGCACCATCCCCAAACCGTGGTGGTGCCACATCAAGTTGAATCTAAAGCGGCCCAAGTTGGGCAAAGTCAAGGCGCCGTCACAGTCCAGTGGGGGTGTCAGGGTCGACGGCCAGGGGGCATCGGCAAATGACTGCAACCACGCCCACAGGCTTGCGCTGTCCAGCGCTTGTGGGTTCAGGGCGCACATGGCCCCGTCCACGCGCATCATCGCAGGCGCACCCGCCTGTAAGTGGATGTCTGATGCATTGCGCGCCATGGCTTCGCCAATCCAAGTCTGGATGCCCATGAACCCTCCCTGATCGTTATAGTCGGATTATGAATAGCTTGACTGACGCTTGGCAACACGTGCATGACCGCATCGCGGCGGCTTGCAAAGCCAGTGGCCGCCATAGCGACTGCGTGCAGTTGTTGGCTGTATCCAAAACCTTCCCTGCCGAACAAGTCGCCGCCGTGGCCGCCATGGGGCAGCGCGACTTTGGCGAAAACTACGTGCAAGAAGGCGTTGACAAAATCGCCGCGCTGAGCCATCTGCCCGGCTTGGTGTGGCATTGCATCGGCCCTTTGCAAAGCAACAAAACCCGTTTGGTGGCCGAACACTTTGACTGGGTGCACAGCGTAGACCGCTTGAAAATTGCCCAACGCCTGAGCGAGCAACGCCCGGCCCATTTGCCGCCCTTGCAAGTGTGTTTGCAGGTGAACATCGATGGCGGCCCCACCAAGGCCGGGGTCACCCCGGCTGATGCCCTGGCCTTGGCACAAGCGGTCTCGGCCTTGCCGCGACTGGAATTGCGCGGCCTCATGACCATCCCTGAGCCAGCTGATTTATTTGAGGCGCAGTTGGCGGTGCATCAGCAAGCCAAGCATTTGTTTGACGAGTTGCAGTCGGCTTTGGCCTTGCCCCACTTTGACACCTTGTCCATGGGCATGAGCGCCGACCTGGAGGCCGCCGTACAAGCAGGCAGCACCATGGTGCGGGTGGGCACAGCGCTGTTTGGGGGACGGTAAAACACCTGCACTTAACATTGAAAGTGCAGCGAGGCGAATTAAAACCTCGGCAAATCGGGGTGGCTGATTTGCCCGCCCCGCACCAGCATCTTGCCGTACTCGGCGCAGCGTTGCAGGGTTGGGATGACCTTGCCAGGGTTGAGCAAGCCTTGCGGGTCGAAGGCGCGTTTGACGCCAAACATTTGCTCGTTTTCAGCGGCTGAAAACTGCACGCA
>CANJUS010000097.1:0-5880 GCA_947477505.1 Comamonadaceae bacterium
GCCACCAAGGCGGGTGTGATCCAACTGGGAAAAGTGGTCGCGGTGCAATATGCCAAGCAAGGGGTGCGGGTCAACACCGTGGTGCCCGGTCAGTTGCACACGCCCATGGTGGAGACCCGATTGGCGGGACAACGCGCAGGTGGCGATGTGCAGTCCTTGCTGCAAGCGCGCCAAGCACGCATCCCCCTGCCCTTCATGGGCGACGGCCGCGACACGGCCCGCGCCGTGCTGTTTTTGGCCAGCGACGAAGCGCGCTTCATCACGGGCACCGAGATCGTGGTCGACGGGGGCATGTCGGTGCGCTGCGACTGAGTCAACTGAAAATGACTTCACTTTTGTATCGATGAATCAAACTGCCAGGAGCAACCAATGAGCATCAAACCGCGCACCCTGCGCTTCACCACTGTGGCCCTTTTGGCCTGCCTGGGCATGGCATCTGTGGCCTGGGGACAAACCACCAAAGTCACCCGCATGCTCGTGGCGTTCCCGCCCGGTGGACCGGTGGACTTTGTGGCCCGCACGATCAGTGAACAACTGGGCAAAGAACTGGGCCAACAGGTGGTGGTGGAAAACCGCGCCGGTGCCAACGGTGCGATTGCGGCCGAGGCCTTGCTCAAAGCGCCCGCCGATGGGCAAATGCTGTGGTTGTCCAGCGTGGGCGCCATCTCCATCAACCCGGGGCTGTACCCCAATTTGCCCTACGACCCGGTGCGCGACCTCGCAGCTGTGTCCCTGGTGGTCAACAACGTCGAGATGCTGGTGGTGCACCCCAACGCACCGGCCAATAACCCGCAAGAGTTCATCGGTCTGGCCAAACAAAAACGTGTGACCATGGCCTCCTCAGGCACGGGCAGCGTTCCGCATTTGGCGATGGAGTTGCTGGCTGACGCGACCAAAACCGACCTTGTACATGTGCCCTATAAAGGGGCTGCACCGGCGATCACCGACGTGATGGCGGGTCACGTGGATGGTTTTTTTGGCGACATCCCCGGCTTGATCGGTCACATCAAAAGCGGCAAGCTCAAACCCGTGGCCCTGGCATCCACAAGACGCCACCCTTTGTTCCCCGATGTCAAAACCTTCCAAGAAATGGGGGTCGCGGGCGTGGACTCTGACAATTGGTATGCCTTGTTTGCCCACAAAGCCACTCCGAGCGCAGAGATTGATCGCATCAACCAAGCACTGCGCCGCACTTTGGCCAACGAGGCCGTGCGCGCCAAGATCGTGGCCTCTGGCGCAGAGCCGGCCGCCAACAGCCCACAAGAGTTGAGTGCCTTGGTCAAAACCGACTTGACCAAATGGAGCCGCGTCATCCGCGACAAAAAAATCAAGGCCGATTGAACATGGTGACAACCGATTGTTTGTTGTTGCGATTGCAAGCCGATCTGGGCGCACGCGATTTGGCGACTTGTGCCTTGGCCACATTGACGCCCCAACCCACACATGTGCGCCTGACCAGCACCGCCAAGGATGAAAACGGACTGCCTTTGACGCATGTGTATGTGCACTTTGATCAAGGCGTGCCTATGGGCACAGCGCAGGCCTTGACCTGGGCGGACAGCCTCTCACAGTGGGCGGGGCAAGCGGCGCAAGTCTCACGATTGGCGCTGGTGCTTGACTGCACCTGCGCCAGCCCCAACGCTTTGATCGGCACCCACTACACCGTGCAAACCGACCCTGCGCCGGGGTGGGATGAAGAAATTTCTCAGTGGTATGCGCAAGAGCACATGCCAGGTTTGGCCATGGTGCAAGGCTGTGTTCGCGCGCAGCGCTACATCAACCACGACCATGGGCCACGCTCTTTTGCTTGCTACGACCTGACCTCCCCCGAGGTGATGGGCTCACCCGACTGGTTGGCCGTGCGAGCCAGCGCGTGGAGCAGCCGTTGCCGCCCGTACTTCACCAACACACGCCGTACTTTTTTTCAATCCCTTCACACTTTGGCTGGAGCCACCACATGACCGAACGATTTGCACTGCGCAGCTATGAAGAACTGCCCCCAGAGGTGCGCCCCTTGGCCGACGACATTTTGAAAGTCTCCAGCGCAGGCTTGGGCGGACCTTACAACGCGCTGATGCGCAGCCCCGAGATGGCCAGGCGCTGCTTTGATCTGCTGGACTACCTGCGCTTCAAGACATCGGTGCCCAAAGCGCTCAACGAATTGGCCATCTTGATCCAAGCCCGGGTGGCCAATGCCCAATACGAATGGTGGGCCCATGAACCCATCGCTGTGCGCGCTGGGTTGCCCCAGTCCATTGCCGATGATTTGCGCCAATGCCAGCGCCCCAAAGGCATGGATGAAAAGCAATCGCTGGTCTATGACTTTTGCGTGCAAATCACCTTGAACCACCAAGTCAACGATGCCTTGTGGAAGAAGGCCATCGACCTGTTGGGTGAGAAACAAGTCATCGACCTCATCGTGGTCTCTGGCACCTACACCATGGTCTCGATGCTGCTCAATGCCACCCAGGTGGGCATACCCAACCAAGGGTCCGAACCCTTGCAAGTCATGACACCTGAGGCCATTCGCCAGCAATTGCTGGCCTGATGGCCCCATTTGCTTGCTCGGTCAACCTAACACATTTGCGAAAGTCCAAAATGAAAAACCTGTTTGTTTTCAACCTGCCCTTGCGTGCCCTTGGCACCTTGTTGACTTTGGCCGCGTTGGCCTGTACCACCACCCCAAGTTTGGCTGCAGACGGCGACTACCCGACCAAACCCGTGAGCATCATCGTGGCCTATGCACCCGGTGGGCAAGGCGACACCTTTGCCCGCTTGGTCAGCGAGCGACTGACTTCGGTCTACAAACAAACGGTTTTGGTCGACAACAAGCCCGGTGTTTCGGGCACGGTGGGCACCCGCTTGGCGGTCAAGGCACGCAACGATGGCTACACCTTGTTTTTGGGCCAAACCGGTGAGATCGTGGTCAACCGGGTGTTGATGAAGGACCTGGGATACGACCCCTTGAAAGAAATGATCCCGGTGGTGCTGATCGGCAATGCCCCATTGGTATTGCTCGCACCCAATGACGCGCCCTACAACTCCTTGAACGAACTGCTGCAACAAGCCCGCGCCAAACCCGGTGAATTCAGCTACGCATCAGTGGGCGCTGGCACGCCAGGTCATTTGGCCGCCGTGGCCTTGTCGGTCGGCGCCAAGCTCTCGATGGTGCACGTGCCTTACAAAGGCGTGGGCCCGCTGATGGCAGACCTGATGGGCAACCGCATCCAGCTTTTCTTCAGCAGTGCGTCGGCCGCCGTGCCTCAAATCAAAGGTGGCAAGCTCAAAGCCCTGGCCGTGACCACACCCACCCGCATGACATCGCTGCCCAATGTGCCCACGGTGGCCGAGGTGGCCATCCCGGGTTTCAGCTACTCGCTGTGGGGTGGCTTGTTCGCGCCGGCTGACACGCCCGCTGCCGTGGTGCAAAGCCTCAACAAAGAGGTCAATGCCATCATGGCCAGCCCCGATATCCGCGCACGTTTTGAAGCCGACAACCTGAGCGTGCCACGCAACTCCACCGCCGAGTTTGCCGAATACGTGCGCAACGAAGCGGTCAAGTTTGAAAAGCTTGTCAAAGACGCCAACCTCAAAGCCGAGTGATTTGCCATGAACATTGTGATCATCCCCGGCGACGGCATTGGGCCTGAGACCATGCAGGTCAGCGTTGACCTGCTGCAAGACGCCAACCAAGTGTTTGGTTTGGGCTTGAACTTGCAGCACGAGATCGCTGGTCACGACAGCTTGCAGCGGCATGGCGCAACGGTCACCGATGCCTTGCTCGCCACCGTCAAAGCGGCCGACGGATTGCTGCTCGGGCCCATGGCCACCTACGACTTCAAAGACGAGTCCAAGGGCGAAATCAACCCCTCCAAATTTTTCAGAAAAAACCTCGATCTGTACGCCAACATCCGCCCCGCCAAAACCTACCCCGGCATCAAAACCCTCACCGGCCCCTTTGACCTGGTGGTGGTGCGTGAAAACACCGAAGGTTTTTATGCCGACCGCAACATGGCCTTGGGCCACAGCGAAATACTGGTGACCGAGGATGTGGCCATTTCAATGCGGCGCATCACACGGGTGTGCTGCGAGCGCATCGCCCGCAGTGCGTTTGGCTTGGCCCGCCAGCGCCAAAAGCGGCTCACACTGGTGCACAAAGCCAATGTGCTGCGCATCACCGATGGTTTGTTTTTGCAAGCCTGTGCCGATGTGGGCAAAGATTTTCCCGATGTGGTGGTCGATGACTTCATCGTCGACGCCATGATGGCCCATGTGGTGCGAGCCCCAGAGCGCTTTGACGTGATCGTCACCACCAATATGTTTGGCGACATCTTGTCCGACCTCACTGCCGAGTTGTCGGGCAGCTTGGGGTTGGGAGGGTCTTTGAATGCAGGCGATCACCATGCCATGGGCCAAGCTGCCCACGGATCAGCCCCTGACATTGCTGGGCAAAACAAGGCCAATCCTTTTTCTCAGGTCTTGTCAGCGGCCATGCTGCTGGCGTGGCATGCATCACGCAGCAACGGCAAGCCGCAATATTTGGCCGCCGCGCATGCCATGGAGCAAGCCGTCAGCGACTGCGTGGCCGCTGGCGAATGCACCCGTGACATCGGTGGCAAACTGGGCACCCATGAAACGGGGTTGGCACTGCGTCGGCGCCTGAAAGCCGCGTGAGGGGGTTGCTACAAGCGATGCGGCCCGCTCTCACCACCCTTGAAATTTTCTGACCTGAAAGCATCCCATGAACATTGCACCCTCTCAAGAACTGTTGCACGCGATGGTGATGCGCGAAATGCAGCAAGGCATACGGCGCGACGGCTTGTGGGCGCAGGCCTTGGCCGAAAGTGGGGCCGACCCGCAAAAGGCACAGGCAATCTATATCCGCTTGCGCGTGGCCACCCTCCAGCAAGAAACCACGGGTTTGCTGGTCCAGCAAATCAAGGGAGCGGTGGCCGATCAATTCCGTCATCCACCTGACTTCAAATCGTCACGCGACATCTGAAACTTTTTCATCATTTCAAGTTCGAAAAATTTCCCCATTGGGGTTTGTGGTGCGTCTCTGTCCGTTTAAAATGAACTCCGTCTTAAATTTCAGTCGGACGGTACGGTGATCAAAAATTCGCATTGGTTTTTATTGGTGGTGCTCATGGGTACCCAATCGGTTTGGGCCGAAGATTGCGACAAAAAACCCACCAAGGACAGCCGGCTGATGTGCGAGGCGGCCGAGCAAAACAACCCCCGTTTTTGCGAAGACATTTCCTCCAAAGACCAGCGGCTTTACTGCCAGGCCCGCATACAACCCAACTCCTACACCTGCGAAAAAATCAATTCCAGCAGCGTTCGTTTTGATTGCTTGTCCTTGGTCAAAAACAAACAATTCAATTTGATCTGGTCTTTCAATAGCACCAAACCCAAAAGCTGAGTTCCCCAAGACATGGGGGCAGGCAAACCCCAGCGTGACGGCCTGCTTTCTTGTGGGAAGATTTGCCCCTTTCCCGCCTGTCTTGGCGGGCTTGCCACGAAAGGGTTCACATGCGGGTCAAAGGTCAATCCATTTTGGTCACAGGGGCGGGCAACGGCATTGGTGAGGGCATCGCCAAGCGGCTGGCCGAACAAGGCGCTTGCATCACCGTCAACGACATCGACGCACCGCGTGCCGAACGCGTTGCCAACGACATCAAAAGCAGCGGTGGCCTGGCTTGGGCCTGTGCAGGTGACGTCACCCAAAGTGCCGATTGGGCGCGCATGGTTGCCTTCGCCAAGGAACAAGGCAAAGGGCTCAGTGGGGTGGTCAATAACGCCGGTTGGACCCACCGCAATCGACCGGCACTGGAGGTCAATGAGGCCGAGTTTGACCAGGTCTATGCCATCAATGTGAAA
>CANJUS010000098.1:0-5854 GCA_947477505.1 Comamonadaceae bacterium
CGTGATCGGATTGTCCAAATACGCGCGATTGGCCGAGTGGGTCATGGGGCGACCCCAAATCCAAGAGGAGGCGGTGGTGCAGTTGGCCGACCTCATCCAGGTCAAAACCCAGCCCGATGGTTTGGCCATCGTCATGGAGGCCACCCACTTTTGCATGGCCTGGCGCGGCGTCAAAGACATGGACAGCCGCATGATCAATTCGGTCATGCGGGGGGCTTTCTTGAAAGACCCTAATTTGCGCCGCGAGTTTTTGTCCCTGATTCCACAAAAGGATTGACCCATGCTGGTCCGAATGATCTATGTCAGCCGCGCTGTCAATCCCAACAGCGGCAGCCCCACCGACTCCATCTTGGCCTCAGCGCGCGAACACAATTTATCCAACGGCATCACCGGTATTTTGTGCTACGGCGGCGGCATTTATTTGCAGGCGCTCGAGGGCGGACGCAACCAGATCAATGCCTTGTACCACCAGATCGTCAACGACGAACGCCACCGCGATGTGGTGATTTTGTTGTACGAAGAAATCACCGAGCGACGCTTCGGCGGGTGGACGATGGGCCAAGTCAATCTGACACGGCTCAACACCTCCATCGTGCTCAAGTACTCTGAAACCCATGACCTCGACCCCTATGCGGTATCGGGCGGTGTGTCGCTGGCCCTGCTCGAAGAGTTGATGGCCACCGCATCCATCATTGGGCGCGGCTGAACACAGCATGTCTGCCTTGCTGGGCTGCGACTTCAGCAGCAGCCCGACCCGTCGCAAACCCATTGTCTTGGCCTGGGGCAACTGCCAAGGCCATCGCGTTCGTTTGGATCGATTGCAGCGCTGCGAAAGTTTGACCGACTGGAGCGAAGTGATGGCGCAAACCGGCGACTGGGTGGGGGGCTTTGATTTGCCCTTTGGATTGCCGCGCGAATTGGTCACCCAGCTGGATTGGCCGCTGACTTGGCGCGAGTGCATGGCCCATTACGCGGGCTTGGACCGCGCACAAATTCGCAGCACCTTCAAAAATTTTTGTGATGCCCGTGCCGTTGGCAATAAGTTTGCGCACCGCGCCACCGATGGGCCAGCTGGTTCCAGCCCTTCGATGAAGTGGGTCAACCCGCCGGTGGCGTTCATGTTGCATGCAGGCGTGACCAGGCTCATACAGGCGGGCGTGCACTTCCCAGGATTGCATGCGGGGGACCCACGCCGTGTCGCCTTGGAGGCCTACCCCGGCATGCTCGCGCGCGCTGTTTTGGGTGCCCGCAGTTACAAAAGCGATGACCGCGCCAAACAAACCCCAGAGCGCTTGATTGCGCGCAAAGACCTCATCCATGCGTTGGAAATGGGTCACGCTGGGGACCAGCGTTTGGTGCTCAGCCACGCGCAGCGAGACGCTTTGGTACAAGACGCCAGCGCCGACAGTTTGGACGCGGTGTTGTGTTTGATGCAGGCTGCATGGGCCGCCCAGCGCCATGCATTGGGAGACGCTTTGTATGGCTTGCCAGCCCAACTCGATCCCTTGGAAGGTTGGATCATCACCGCCCCTTGGCCTGCACCAGTGCATTGACATAAACTGCCCGTCAACAAGGAGGCGGCGTACCGACATGGGGCATGGGCAGCGTCAATCGGGGGCGGGCAACGTGGGCCATTGGGTGGCCCTTTGCCTGTGGTGGAGCGCCCAGGCTGGGGCCTTGTGGCCCAGTGCTGCGGCCAGCGTTTTTGTGCACGGTGCGTCAACGCATCCAACGCCCCACCACACAGCATCCCCACCGAGCGCGGCCCAGTGGGAGGGGGTGGTGGTCAAAGTGGTCGATGGTGACACCTTGCATGTGCAATCGACCCAAGGCGGTGCGCCGCACAAGTTGCGCATCAAAGGCATCGATGCCCCGGAGATATGCCAACCCTGGGGTGGGCAGTCACGCGAAGCCTTGGCCCGTTTGGTGTGGGGTCAGCGCATCACCGTGCACATGCGAGATGTGGACGACCATGGCCGTTGGTTGGTCCATCTGTCGGCACAAGGGCAAGATGTGGGCGCGCTTTTGGTCGCGCAAGGCCATGCTTGGTCGTATCAATTTCGCCGCGACCCAGGCCCTTATGCGGCCTTGGAGCAACAAGCCGCCAGCCAGCGCTTGGGTTTGTTTTCGCAGCCCCAGGCGATGCGACCGCGCGAGTTTCGCCATCGCCACGGGCCTTGCCACTGAGTTTTTGGCGTTGGGGTCAGTGCGCGTCTGCGCCACACACGGGGCAATCGGCTTGGCGCTGCAGTCGCAACTCGCTCCATGCCATGTGCTTGCCGTCGAGCATTTGCAAGCGCCCCATCAGCGAGGTGCCCACGCCAGCGATCAGCTTGAGCGCTTCGGTTGCTTGCACGCTGCCGATCAGCCCCACCAAGGGGGCCAGCACACCCATGGTGGCGCAGTGCACTTCGGGTGGCGCTTGATGGGGTGGGAACACGCAGGCATAGCATGGCGAGGTGTGCGCGCGCGCATCAAACACGGTGACCTGTCCATCCAAGCGAATCACCGCCCCCGACACCAAGGGCACGCGGTGTTGCACGCACGCGGCATTGACGGCGTGGCGGGTTTCAAAGTTGTCGCAGCAATCGATCACCACATGGCTGCCCGACACCAGGGTGTTGAGCAACTGGGCGTCAGCCCGCTCGGTCAAAGCGTGCACTTGCACTTCGGGGTTGAGGGCGCGCATGGCCAAGGCGGCAGAGTGGGCCTTGGCTTGTCCGACCCGCTCGGTGGTGTGGGCAATTTGGCGCTGCAGATTGGTCAGGTCCACCAGGTCGTGGTCCACCACGGTGATGTGGCCCACCCCGCTGGCAGCCAAATACAAGGCCACCGGTGAGCCCAAACCACCGGCGCCAATGATCAGGGCGTGGGCGTCGAGCAACCGCTGCTGGCCTTCAACGCCCACCTCGTCGAGCAAGATGTGGCGTGAATAGCGCAGCAACTGGTCGTCGGTCATTGCTCCTTTTTCTCGGCTGGGCGTTCAGACTGTGTCTTGCTGACCAACACGGGGCGACCTTTGAGCTGGTTGATCGCTTGTTGCAGTGGGAAGTCGGCCGCACTGCCCAACTCAGGCGGGCGGCGCTCGCTGTTGGGTTTCTTGGACTCTTCTTCCAGCCGCTTGAGGGCTTCTTCGCGGGCCTTTTCACGGACTGCGTCTTTCACCTCGGCGCCTTGGCCGCTGTTGAGGTGTTTTTCAAGATCGGCTTCGCGGGTGCGCAACACCGCGTAGGGGCTGCCCTCAGCGGTGTCATCGACCAAGACATCGGGCATGATGCCCTTGGCCTGGATCGAGCGCCCGCTGGGCGTGTAGTAGCGGGCGGTGGTGATTTTCAAAGCCGTGTCGGGCCCGAGCTGGCGCACGGTTTGTACCGAGCCTTTGCCAAAAGTTTGGCTGCCCATCACGGTGGCACGTTTATGGTCTTGCAAAGCGCCTGCGACGATCTCACTGGCCGAAGCCGAGCCTTCGTTGACCAGCACCACCACGGGGATTTTTTTGTAAATGCCTTTGGTGACTTCGCTCAGGCGGCGCACCGGGTCAGCGCCCCGGCGCAGGTAGTACTGGGGCGAAGCTTTGTAGATGAACTTGCTTTCTTCGAGCTGGCCGTTGGTCGACACCACGGTCACATCGTCGGGCAAAAAGATGGCAGATACCGCCACCGCCGCATCGAGCAGGCCGCCGGGGTCGTTGCGCAAATCCAGGACCAAGCCTTTGAGTTGGGGGTCTTGGTTGTAAATTTCTTCGAGCTTTTTGGTCATGTCTTCGACCGTGCGCTCTTGGAACTGCGTCAAGCGCACCCAGCCGTAGCCAGGTTCAATGGGCTTGCCTTTGACGCTGACCACCTTGATTTCTTCGCGCACGATGGTCACGGGGAAGGTGCGGTTTTCAGACTTGCGAAAAAGGGTCAAGATGACTTTGGTGCGAGGCTCGCCGCGCATGCGCTTGACAGCCTCGTTCAGGCTCAGGCCGCGCACCGCTGCATCGTCGACCTTGGTGATGAGGTCGCCAGACTTGATGCCCGCGCGGTCGGCCGGAGAGCCCTCGATGGGCGAAACCACTTTGACCAAACCATCTTCTTGGGTGATTTCGATGCCCACCCCCACAAAGCGGCCGGCCGTGCCTTCGCGAAACTCTTTATAGGATTTTTTATCGAAATATTGTGAATGCGGGTCCAGGCTGGCCACCATGCCAGCGATGGCGTCGGAGATGAGTTTTTTGTCATCCACAGACTCGACGTAGTCGCTTTTGACCATGCTAAATACAGCTGCGAGTTGCTGCAACTCTTCCAGCGGCAAGGGTGACATGGCGCTGCGCGCGCCCGACTGCAGTGACAAGGTGGTCAAAGACCCCACCAAGACACCTATCGAGACCCAGCTCACGATCTTAAGTTTTTGACCCATGTTGTCCTGCCGCAGCTGCGAATGAATAAGTGACCAATATACAACGAGCCGGGGCGGCGCGTTAAGGGGTGTCGGGCCAAGACCCGACAGGCGGTGGTGCCTTGGCCCAAGTGCCTCAAGCGCGGCCTTGCTGGGCGACGGCGGCAGCGGCTTGGGCCGCCGCTTTGGCGTCTCCCAAATAACGGTGCCCGGTGGGGCGCAATTGGGCGTCCAACTCGTACACCAAGGGGATGCCGTTGGGGATGTTCAGGCCGACGATGTCTTGGTCGGACACGTTGTCCAGGTATTTCACCAAGGCGCGGATCGAGTTGCCATGCGCGGCCACCAACACCCGCCGACCCGCCTTGATGGCGGGGGCAATGGACTCGTTCCAAAAGGGCAATACCCGCGCCACGGTGTCTTGCAAACACTCGGTGAGTGGAATTTGCTCGGGGGGCAACTTGGCATAACGGATGTCGCCGCGCTCGCTGCGTGGGTCGCTCTCGCTCAGGGCCGGGGGTGGGGTGTCGTAACTGCGCCGCCACACCAGCACTTGCTCGTCGCCATATTGCTTGGCCATGTCGGCCTTGTTCAGGCCTTGCAGCGCCCCGTAATGGCGCTCGTTCAAGCGCCAACTGTGCGCCACGGGCAACCACTGGCGCTCCATGCCGTCTAGGCAGTGCCACAGGGTGTGGATGGCGCGTTTGAGCACGCTGGTGTAGGCCACATCAAACTCAAAACCTTCGGCTTTGAGCAGTCGACCGGCCGCCTGGGCCTGGGCCACCCCCGTGGGGGTGAGGTCAACATCGGTCCACCCGGTGAAGCGGTTTTCCAAATTCCAAGTGGATTCGCCGTGGCGAAGCAGGACAAGCTTGTACATGGTCTTTAAAGGGGCTGAGGGCAGGGCAAAGCCGGTGATTTTAGAATACGGCCTTTCCACCCCCACAGAACAGGACACCCGTTGACTTTCATTGCCGACAATTGGATGCTCATCAGCATCGCCTTGACCTCCGGACTTTTGCTGTTGTGGCCCACCTTACAAGGCGTGAGCGCCCCTGGTTTGAGTGTGAACGATGCGGTTTTTAAAATGAACCGCGAAAAGGCGGTGGTCATTGATGTGTGCGCCAGCGAAGAGTTTGCTTTGGGCCACATAGGTGCTGCCCACAACCTGCCCTTGGAGCAATTGGAAGCCCAGTTGCCCCAGGTGGCCAAGAACAAGGCCACCCCTTTGTTGATGGTGTGCGCCTCTGGCCAACGCGCCCAAAGGGCAGCAGCCAGCGCCAAAAAGCTCGGCTATGAGCAGGTGTTTTGCTTGCAAGGTGGCCTCAAGGCCTGGCGCGACGCCAACATGCCCACCGAAAAATCCTGACGCTTTCCGCCCCCATCCACCACAGGCATTTGCTTGCATCGCCCGCCAACTGAAAGGAACCCCATGCCACCCATCAAGATGTACACCACCGCGGTTTGCCCTTAC
>CANJUS010000099.1:0-5846 GCA_947477505.1 Comamonadaceae bacterium
CACCCAAACCCACCCGCACTGATGCTTTTACCCCTCTGGTCCCCCCGAAGAATCGGGCGGATTGGCGGGCTTGGGCAGCACTGCTCTGCCTGTGGCCTGGCTTGTCCGGCGCCCAGAGCGCGGGGCACGCCCAACTGCAAGACGGTGCCCGTTTGTGGGTGGCAGCGCAACAGAACACCCCTGCAGAGTCTTTGCAAGTGACCCCTTTGGACATGCGACTGAACATCCCGGCTTGCACCCAAAAAATCCAATTTGACCTGCCTTTTGGCAACCGCCAATCGGTGCGGGCACGCTGCGATCAACCGGCTTGGCAGCACTTTATTCAGGTCATGGCACGCCCCGATGCACCCCAGCCTGTGCAGGCCAACCCTTCTTCGACGCAAGCGCCCACTATCGCCAAAATGAACCCGGGCATGGTGATGCGCCCTGTGTTGGTGGCCACCCAAGCGATCAAACGCGGCACATTTGTAGCCCCCCAACAGTTCACCGTGATCGAGATGGCCTTGCCCTCGGGTGAGACCAGTTACCTGAGCGACGCCAGTGGGCTGAGCCACATGGAATTGCAGCGCGACTTGCCCGCCCAAACCCCCTTGCGCAGTTATGACCTGAAAGCAGCCCAAATGGTGCGCCGCGGCCAGCAAGTGATGGTGTCTGTGGGAGAGGGCAAGGGGTTTTTGATCACTTTGCGCGCCGAGGCCCAACAAGATGGTGTTTTGGGCGAGCAAATCCGCTTGAAAAATCCCGAGTCGGGTCGATCATTGAGTGCGGTGATCACTGGCTTCAATGCAGCACGGGCTTTATAAACATGAATACCAATTCATTCTTTATAACCTTTACGATTTTATTCGCCGTCGGCGCTCAAGTTTTCAAGCTTGGCACCGATAATTCACATGACGCGGAAAGAATTGCCTTTCCCTGTTGAAGAAAGAGAGACCACAATGTCTGAAGCCATCAACAACCAAGCCCGACTGTCTCAGTCCAATGCTTCTATGCGCAGTGCCATTGAAAAAATCGACAAAAAACAGAGCGCCCAATCTCAGGCATTGCCTGAAGATGCTGCGCCTGTCAAAACCAAGGCCGCCAACGGAGATACCTTATCGTTGAGCAATGTTGCCGAGCGTGTAAAAGAGCAGCCCAGCTTTGACCGCGCCAAGGTGGAGTCGATCAAGCAAGCCTTGCGCGACGGCAACTACCCGCTGAACCCGCGTCGCATTGCCGAAAGCTTTGTGTCCTTAGAGAGAATGGTTCAAGGTTAATTGCCCATGTTGGCCGAAGCTGTGCTTGCCCCTGAGGACACCCGTCACTCCGAGGCCTTGTCCTTGGTTGATGGGCTGGAGACCTTGCTCGAGCAAGAGTTTGACGCCTTGAAGGCGCAGGACTTGGATCGGTTTGAACTCCTGCTGGAACAAAAAAATGAGGTGCTCGAACAACTCAGCACCTTGAGTGGCGTGCGCCAACCCGAAGACGCAGACCGCCTCGGTGCCGAATGGGACACCTTTAAATCGCGCATGGTGACATGCCGCGATATGCACCGTCGCAATGAGATATTGATTGCCCGCAAGCTTGACGCCATTCGGGGCACTTTGCAAAGCCTGGTGCTGGACGACCCAGCCAGTTCGGTCGAGGTGTATGACCGACTGGGCAAAATCAACCGCTTGCGCCGTCGCCGCGGTTACAGCGACGCCTGAGGCGCTCGCCCCAACCCTTTTTCATCGCCTGGCTCCATGCCCTTGAGCCAGTAAACCCACGACAAAATCACCGCCACAGCGGTGTACATGTCTTGTGGAATTTCGTCCCCCACTTCTAGCCGTGACAGCAAGGACAGCAATTGCGGGTCTTGCGAAACAAACACGCCTTGCTTTTCAGCTTCGGCCAAAATCAGGCGCGCCAAATCGCCATGCCCCTTGGCCGAGACCCTTGGGGTTTTGTGTCGCCCATATTCAAGGGCAATGGCTTGGAACCGGTCTCTCATCTATGGGGCCTCATGCCAGCGCGTCCACCACCAACCCACGGTCGGGTGGTGTCCTGACCAGGTCGCTTCCTGGGCGTGGCGCGTTGTAAATTTGAAATTGCTGCAACTCCAAGCCGGCGGCACCCAACTCCAACACCAGTTCTGTGGCGTGCACGCGGGCTTGCTGAGCCACCTCTTCGCGCAAGGCCCACATGGTCAACTCCACTTGGTGGCGGGCTTTGATCAAGGTGTGCAACCACACCTCGCCCAACAAGCGACTTTGAGAGTGGATGTCCACGCTCAAAGGCGGTGACTCATCGCCGGGCTTGCGCGGGGGTCGCTGAAAATGCAACTCCACCGGATCGGCATCGGTGAAGGGCAGCATCAAGCGCAAATTCAATTCGCCCCGGTTGTGGTCAATCGCCGACTGGACCTGGGCGGCCTCGAGTTCGTTCAAGGCCTTGTGCAACTCCTCGGACAAACCACTGACCGAGGCACCCGTGTCTTCCTCGCCCAAACTGCCGAGCAACTGACGGATCAAAGAGCGCGGCTCGTCTTCCACTTTTTGGCGTTGCGACAACTGGTTTTCGACCGATTTGAAATACGGTGCCAGGGCTTTGCGCAAACCCATGGGCTGCAATTGGCCCATGGAAAGCCCAAAACCAGATATCCGTGCGAGCAACTCCGACTGCTCCAAAGACAGCTGCATCATTTGCGGTGCGCGCATGTCAATCATTTGCAGCAATTGTCGAAAAGCCGCAAATCCCGGCGGCTGAAAGACCAAGGTATTGAGCCGATTGCTGGTGGCGCTCGGACTGGCAACCGTCTCGGCTGGTGCAGAACCACTGGCCGACAGCGCTTGTGCCGACCCTTTGCCCACCAAACCGGCCAGGGCCAAATTGGGATTTTCCACAACCGCCGCGTCCGTCGGGGTTTGAATCAACAAGCCCCAGCCACCGGGGTTGGCGTTGACGCGCAAAAAGGGTTTGTCGCCATCTTTGAGCACCCAGCCATTGGGCAACTCAAAGGAAAAGTCTTTCAGCCACAACCGCACGCGGCCGTCTTTTTTGTCGACCAAGGCTTGAACCACTTGGCCATCTTGCAAGCCCAACTGCTCGGCCATGCTGGTCTCGATCCAATGCGGTCGCATGTCCAACTGGACCGGCGTGGCTCGCAATGCGCTCAAGACGCTTTCGGTACCCAACATGGTGTGACCTCCGCTGTCGCCCCAAGGCGAGGCACGTCAAGGATAGCGCACCCAGGATTTGCGGCGATCGTCCGCATATGAACTGGTCGCTGCGGGCGGGGCGGCAGGCTCTGCGGGGGGTAAAACCGCCATCAATTGTTTTTGCAGCAACTCGTTGTGGTTGGGCAAGGTGATGACGGCATTGGCCAACAAAACTTTGTTAGACCCTTTGGAGAAAGCCTGCGGGTTTTGCTTGATCACGGCTTCACGCAATATTTCGATCCGCAAAGGGCTGTTGCCCATGTTCAAGCGAATCACCTTGTCCAATGTGTCACCCTCACGCACGGTGTACTTGAGGGGCGCAGGCGCAGCGGGAGCAGCCGAGGCAGAGGCAGCAGAGGCAGGGGTGGCCGGTGCCGCAGTGTTGCTGGGTTCGGCAGCGAAGCTCACTGGTGACCCGGTCAACGCACAGACCACCAAGCCCAAGCACAGGCTGGAACGGCTCAAGGAAAAATTGAATGGGGCATGCATGTGTTTCTCCTGAATGTTCATGGGGTGTAAGGCACAGCCACCCATTGGGCGGCACCCTTGGGTACCACACCGGCAATGGTTTTGAGCTCGGCACTGTAAGCATAAACCGCTCGCACTTCAGCCAAAGTGACACCCTCAAGGCTACCGGGTTCCAAGATGCGGGCGGGAATTTTTTGACGGTCTGCGACCACCAAGACGTCGCCCAAGCGCAAGCCGCTCAAGTGGCCGGCGTTGATGCGCAAAGTTTTGCCTTGATCCAATTGGGCTTCAAATTGCGGCGGTACGCAAGACAACTGGGTTTCCATGGCACGGTGAAAGGTCTCGACCACGGCCTGAATTTGGGCGCTCACCACGGGGTCCAAGCCAGCCACACCGCCACCGGTTGGGGGCAAGGTGACCCAATGCTGTTGGCTCAATAACAAAGCGCGGTCTTGGCGATGCGAGACTTCCCAGCGCAACACATAGGTGGGGTTGACGGGGGTGGACTGCGGGTCCAAAGCCACCAGCACATTCAAGCGCCACGGCAAGTTTTGCTCACCCTGGGTGAGCAGCGCTTTTTCGTACGGATTGGCGTATGTCACCTTGTCGCTGACGCGCCAATTGGGCGACTGGGCTGTGCGGTGGTGAATTTGCTGTCGCAATTCGCGCGTGATTTGCTGCGCTGTGAATCGGTTTGTTGCGCCCAAATGAGGGGAAATGGCCACATCCAGCGTCACATGGTGCCAAGGGCTGGCCCGCTCATGACCGGAGCGCTCGCACGTTTTTTCGACCACCGCTTGCTTCTCTTTGAGCTGGACTTTTTCTGCCCCATTGGTGGACGGCTCATTGAGCACACGCACGCCGCGCACCACCATGCCAGAGGTGAAGCTGCTGCTCTCGCGCAGTGCACCTGTTTGGTCAATCCACTGCGTGGTTTTGACTTCGGTCGGGCCTTCCATTGCCGTTTGCAACAGCGATTGACGCAAAGCAGTCAACCGTTGTTCGGCCGTGATGTCAATGAGTTGCAAGCGCTTTTGCGCGGCCTGCACCTGCGCTGGCGTGGCACCCGTTTGGGCCAAAGCCAAGGACATGGGCAAGACACCTACCAGGGCAACAGCCCCTGCGAAACGGCAAAGCGTGGTTTTCATGGCCTGTACTCAGTGCTTGGTGAATGGGTCAAATCAGCGGGTGCGTTGGGCCAGTTGGCTCAAATACAAAGCACGCAAGTCCATCACCACCTGGCGGTCCAGCGACAAGGTGGTCTCATAAGTGTCCTCGCCCACCGGGGTGATGCTGACCAGCTGGGCCCCGTAGACCACGCCTTCGACGCGGGTGCGGAAGTTGTCATTGAGCACCGTCATGTCGGCCACGGTGGTGGTGGCGTCCATTTGCTGGCCATAGACTTGCTCGGTGAGCGATCGATAGGCATCGAGCTTTGACGCACGGATGGCCAGCAAGCGCTGCTGCGATGGGTTTTTGCTGTTTTGAACGCTGATCACCGAGTAGCCCGTGGCCACAAAGGTTTCGCGTTTTTCCATCATGGGAGAAACCATCGACACCGGTGGTTTTGCAGCCACATCAGCGGCGTTAGGTACCGTGTAAACGGTGGAGTCCACCTTCATGGGCATGCCTGTGCAGGCTTGCAACAACACCACACCACACAACGAAAGAATGCTGGAAATACGTTTCATGGCCACGTCCTCTTGAATTGAAAATCACCGGTTCATCACACAGAACCGCTTTGTTAACTGGGTCCTCTCTCAGATCGGCATCAAGTGGGCAATCTTTACCGACAACCGCTCGCAACAGCCCAAGCACCGAATACTTTTGTGGACTTGCAAGTTTGGTGCGAATGAACACAATGAAATCATTCACTTTTTTATCTCTATGGCTACCCACTACATCGGTCACAGCGAAGCTGCCAATGCCTTGCGCGAAATGGTCTCGGCCGTGGCACCGTCCAACGCCACCGTGCTCATCACCGGGGAAAGCGGCACCGGAAAAGAGGTGCTGGCCCGCATGCTGCATGAGCAGTCGGACCGCGCAGGCGGGAACTTTGTGCCTATAAATTGCGGCGCCATCCCTGCGGAATTAATGGAAAGTGAACTGTTTGGTCACCGCAAAGGGGCCTTCACCGGTGCAGTGGCAGACCGCATTGGGCGATTTGAATTGGCCCATGGTGGCACTTTGTTTTTGGAC
>CANJUS010000100.1:0-5834 GCA_947477505.1 Comamonadaceae bacterium
GTCGATGGACTTCAAGCCAGTTTGCATGGGCTGGTCCACGGATTGGCGCGCGATCACACCAGGCGCGACCTTTTCGATCACGTCGGTCATCTTGGCGTTGATCGGGCCTTTGCCGTCGATGGGGTGCCCCAAGGCGTTGACCACGCGGCCAATCAACTCGGGACCCACGGGCACTTCCAAAATGCGGCCGGTGCACTTGACCGTGTCGCCTTCAGAAATATGTTCGTACTCACCCAAGATCACGGAACCCACGGAGTCACGCTCCAGGTTCAGCGCCAAGCCAAAGGTGTTGTTAGGGAACTCCAGCATCTCGCCTTGCATCACATCGGACAAGCCGTGGATGCGGCAAATACCATCGGTGACCGAGATCACGGTGCCTTGGTTGCGCACATTGGCATTGCCCGTCGAGCCCTCGATGCGGGTTTTGATCAGTTCTGAAATCTCTGCGGGATTGAGTTGCATGACTCTTTCCTTCTTCCTATGTATGGGCCAACCTGTGAGCGGGATGCTCAGGCGGTCAGCGCGACTTTCATTTGTTCCAAACGGGCTTTGACTGAGGTGTCGAACACCTCGTCGCCGACCACCACGCGCACGCCACCAATGAGCTCGGGCTCGAGAGCCACTTGCACTTGGAGCTTGCCACCAAAACGCTTTTCAATCACCGGGGTCAAGTTGGCCAAGGCCGCCGGTTCAATTGGGAATGCACTGTAAACAATGGCTTTTCGCACACCGCCCATGGCGTTGACAAGCGCATGGAATTGCTTGGCAATTTCGGGCAACGCCGACAAGCGTCCGTTGTCAACCAGGGTGTTCAAAAAGTTCACTGCGACAGCAGGCAAATTTTTGGGGCCCACTTGCGTGATCAAAGCCAGCACCTGTGCGTGGCTGACCTTGGGGTCATGCACATATTGCTGCAAACCTTCGTCAGCGGCCACCACAGCCAAGCCATCGAGCCATTGAGCGGCCTGGGCAGCATCTGCCTTGACCACCTGAAACAAGGCCTCAGCGTAAGGGCGCGCAATGGTAGCGAGTTCAGCCATGTTGTTGCACCCTCAAAGCTCAGACTTGAGTTGGGTCAACAACTCAGCATGAACCGTGGCATTGACTTCCTTGCGCAAAATTTGCTCGGCCCCTTTGACGGCCAGCACAGCCACTTGATCGCGCAGCAATTCACGGCCCCGCAAAATGGCTTGGTCTGCTTCGGCATGGGCTGCAGCCACGATCTTGTTGGCCTCTTCGGTGGCGCGCAACTTGGCTTCATCAATGATGGCCAATGCGCGGTGCTCGGCTTCGGCCATTCGAGCCGCGGCATCGGAGCGGTTTTTGGCCAACTCCACTTCAACATGCTTGTGTGCATTGGTCAATTCAATGTGTGCATGTTCTGCGGCCTTGAGGCCACTGGCGATTTTTTCTGCTCGCTCATCCAAGGCGTTGGCAATCGGGGGCCACACGAATTTCATCGTGAACCACACCAAAATCGCAAATACGATCGCTTGGACAAACAGGGTTGCGTTGATACTCACGACAACACCTTTCTATGGGTGAAAGCGGGAATTACTTCAGAACAAACGGATTGGCGAAGGCAAACATCATGGCAATACCCACGCCAATCAGGAAAGCGGCGTCGATCAAACCGGCCAACAAGAACATCTTGGTTTGCAGTTCATTCATCAGTTCGGGTTGGCGCGCAGCAGCTTCCAAATACTTGCTGCCCATGATGCCAATACCGATACAAGCGCCAATGGCGCCCAGGCCAATGATCAAGCCAGATGCCAGTGCGACATAACCAAGTACGTGTTCCATTTGATGCTCCTAAGGAAAAGTGATGGAAGGTTGAAAAAAAATATCAATGCGCGTCGTGCGCTTGACCGATGTACACCAAGGTCAACATCATGAAGATGAAGGCCTGTAGCGTGATGATCAGGATGTGGAATATGGCCCAGATAGAGCCAGCGATGATGTGCCCCAAGGGCAACAACACCCCCGACAAAGAAGCGGCAGCGGCCCCACCCATGAGGGCAATGAGCATGAACACCAGTTCACCCGCGTACATGTTGCCAAAGAGTCGCATGCCGTGGCTGACTGTTTTGGCGGCAAATTCGATCATTTGCATGACGAAATTAATGGGCCACAAAATGAAGTGATTGCCAAACGGGGCGGTGAACAGTTCATGGATCCACCCGCCTGCGCCCTTGATTTTGATGTTGTAGTAAACACAAACCAACAGCACGGAGCACGACATTCCCAGCGTGGTCGACAAGTCGGCCGATGGGACCACGCGAACATAAGCGTGGTGCGGATCGTGTCCGCTCAGCTCGTAGTATTTGGCCCACAACCAGGGCAGCAAATCCACCGGCAGCAAGTCCATGGCGTTCATCAAAAAGATCCAGACAAACACCGTCAAAGCCAAAGGGGCCACCAACTTGCGGCTATCGGCATTGTGAATAATGCCTTTGGCCTGGTTGTCGACCATTTCCAATAGCATTTCAACGGCCGCTTGAAACCGACCTGGCACACCAGCGTGGGCCACACGGGCAGCACGCCACATCACCCAGCAGCCAAGCACACCCAGCAAAATGGACCAAAAAATGGAATCCAGGTTGTAGACAGAAAAATCAATGATCCCAGCCATCGGCTTGTTTTGCAGATGGGTCAAATGGTGGCCGATGTATTCACCAGCGGTGGGAGCGTTTTCAACAGACATTTTTCAGCTCTTAATCCATGGATCCTGTTTCAAGGGCGCTGACCGCCAGGCCAACGCCAACCAATACACTTTCATCGTCACAATCAGGCCCGCCAACAAAGCCGGCCAACTCAAATCCTCAACCACCTTGGGCGCCAGCAACAAGGCCAGCACGGTCAGGGCCAACTTGACACCCTCCCACACCAAGAAACCAGCCGCAGCGGTCATGGGGTTGGCAGTGGTCAAGCGCGAGGTCAACCCCCGGGCGAACAACGCAGCAGGGATGAAAACCGCCGCGGATCCGTACAACACAGACACTGCGACAACCACCCACCCCGTCCACCAGCCAACCAGCGCAGCCAAAACCACGCCAACGGCAACTTGCCAAAACACCACTCGCCAAACCGATACAACAGGGTTTCGTTGGCGCCACAAAGCGGCCTGTTCGGCCGTCAGCGGCAAAAAGTCCTCTTCTGAACTTTCTGGCGTTGCGGCATTGCTCGGTTCGTTGGGCTGCATTCTGGCGGTGTTTCTTGACATCCAGGTTACGCCTGACGAATCTAGCAAAGCCCCGCATTCTAGGCCAAAAGTTCATGGCCCTGGTTCACGTTGGATTTGAAGGGGATAATTCGCCCATGAACATTTCAACCCCTTTGCCCAGTACCCCCTGTCACCTCAACGGCCAGACCCTGCCTTTGAACGAAGCCAAGATCAGTGTGCTCGACCGAGGCTTTATTTTTGGCGATGGCATCTATGAAGTGGCCCCGGTATACCGCGGCAAACTGTTTCGCTTCGAACAGCACATGGCGCGCATGGCCCGCTCGTTGGCCGAGTTGCGCATCCCCAACCCCCACAGCGAGTCCGCTTGGCGCGCCCTGATCCAAGACTTGTTGCAACAACAGGCCCACAGCCTGGGGCGCACGAGCGCCGATATGGACCAAATTGTGTACATCCAGATCACCCGCGGCGTGGCCCCACGCGACCACGCCATGCCCAGCGGGCTCACGCCAACGGTGTTTGTGATGGTCAATGAAATGAAGCCCATGACCGCCAAGGATCGTGAAAACGGGGTGGCCTGTGTCAGCGCAGACGACTTTCGCTGGGAAAAAGCCCACATCAAAAGCACCAGTTTGCTGGGCGCCGTGTTTTCGCGACAAATCAGCGCGGATGTGGGTGCGCTTGAGACCATCATGTTCCGGCATGGTTTTTTAAGCGAGGCAGCCGCCAGCAACGTGTGGGTGGTCAAAGACGGCCAGGTGTTTGGGCCGCCCAAAAACCATTTGGTGCTCGAAGGCATCCGCTATGGCTTGATGGACGAAATTTGCGCCCAACAAGGTATCGGTTTCGCTTTGCGCGCCATCCCCCGCGCCGAAGTGTTTGACGCAGATGAGCTGCTGCTCAGCTCCGCCACCAAAGAGGTATTGGCCATCACCACCTTGGACGGTCAAGCCGTGGGACGTGGTGCGCATGCAGGCAAGCCCGGACCGGTATACCACCGCATTTATGCGGCCTATCAAACGGCCAAAAAGGCGGCGGGCTAAAGCATGTCTGCATCTGCCAGCCCGCCCAAGATGGAGCGCGCGACCCTGATCGACTATCCATGTGATTTCCCCATCAAAGTCATGGGAATCAATGACCCTGCTTTTGTGCCCGCCTTGGTCGAATTGGCCAAGGCCTTTGACCCACAGTTCAACGCAGACACCATCAGCCTGCGCGAAAGCCGTCAAGGCACCTACCAAGGCGTGACCTTGACCGTGCGCGCCACCAGCCAAAGCCAATTGGATGACCTGTACCGCAGCCTGACCGGCCACCCCATGGTGAAAGTGGTGCTGTGAACGCCCCAGGGGCCCCGGTTTGATGGCCATGCCAAGCGTTTCCACCGCCACCCTCGCAATTCGCCATTTGGGACTGGTGGATTACCTGCCCACCTGGCAAGCGATGCAAGAGTTCACCGCCCAGCGAATGGGCGACACGCCCGACGAACTTTGGCTGTGTCAGCACCCGCCGGTGTTCACCCAAGGCGTGGCCGGGCGCGACGAGCATCTTTTGCTGGCTGGCGACATCCCCGTGGTGCGTACCAACCGGGGTGGCCAAGTCACCTACCACGGGCCAGGACAGGTGGTGGCCTACCCGCTGATCGACTTGAAACGGGGCGGCTTTTTTGTCAAAGAGTTGGTCTATCGCCTGGAAGAGGCGGTGATCAAAACGCTGCTGCACTTTGGCTTGACTGGCCACCGGGTGGCGGGTGCTGCCGGTGTTTACTTGCGGCTTGACGACCCGCAAGGCCACACCCGATTGCCCCAGAGGCCCCAAATCAAAACCCAAGATAACGCAACACCTGCGCCTGACTTTGCCGGCTTGGGCAAGGTCGCCGCGCTGGGCATCAAGGTCAGCCGCCATTGCAGCTACCACGGCTTGGCCTTGAACGTGGCGATGGACTTGTCACCCTACCAGCGCATCAACCCCTGTGGGCATGCGGGGCTGAAAACCGTTGACCTTTCTACAATGGGTGTTGATGTGGGCCTGTCAGAAGTGGCCCATGTCTTGGGCCAAAAGCTTGCCCTCCAACTGACTCCCAGAACCTGAGCGACCCGCCATGAGCCACACCCGCCCCCCTGCCGTGCGCGACGCACAAGCCCAAGACACCTACAACCCCTTGGCCAAGCAAAAAGCCGCTGCCAAGTTGTCGCGCATCCCGGTCAAGGTGGAGCAAGGCGCACCGGTGCTCAAAAAACCCGATTGGATCCGGGTCAAAGCCGGCTCGGCAAGCACGCGCTTTTACGAAATCAAAGACATCTTGCGCAAAAACAATTTGGTCACGGTGTGCGAAGAGGCCTCTTGCCCCAATATTGGCGAGTGCTTTGGCAAGGGCACGGCGACCTTCATGATCATGGGCGACAAATGCACCCGCCGCTGCCCGTTTTGCGACGTGGGCCATGGCCGACCCGACCCGCTGGACGCGCAAGAGCCCAGCAACCTGGCCAACACCATTGCGGCTTTGAACCTGAAGTATGTGGTCATCACCAGCGTCGACCGCGACGACCTGCGCGACGGCGGTGCCGCCCACTTTGTGGCCTGCATCGAACAAACGCGTGCACGCTCGCCGCAAACGCAAATCGAGGTGCTGGTGCCCGACTTTCGCGGCCGCGAC
>CANJUS010000101.1:0-5801 GCA_947477505.1 Comamonadaceae bacterium
CAAGGGTGAAGAGTCCGGCCATGTGCAAACCGTGCACGACATCCGCTTGGATTGCGACAACGACGTGATTTTGCTCAGCGTCACACAAGGCGGCCACGACCCGAGCATTGCCTGCCACACGGGGCGGCACAGCTGCTTTTACCAACGCTGGCAAACCAGCCCCGACGGCGGTCAGTGGCTGAGCGTCGAACCGGTGTTGCAAGACCCCGCCACCATTTACAAGGCCAAACCATGAGCTCCAACGACACCTTGGCCCGCTTGGCCGCTGTGATTGAAAGCCGCAAAGCGGCCAACGGCGGCAACCCCGAAACCAGCTATGTAGCGCGTTTGCTGCACAAAGGCCCAGACGCGTTTTTGAAGAAAATTGGTGAAGAGGCCACCGAGGTGGTGATGGCCGCCAAGGACCTGGACCATGGCGGCGATCCGCACAAACTGGTGGGCGAAATGGCCGACCTGTGGTTCCACAGCTTGGTGGCGCTGTCTCACTACAACTTGAGCCCGGAAGACGTGCTGCAAGAGTTGTCGCGCCGCGAGGGTTTGAGCGGCTTGGAAGAAAAAGCCCTGCGCAAAGCGCAGGCCCGCGAGGCGGGCACCGAATAATTACCCAGAGAACAAAGCATGCACACCGACCCCAACTGCATCTTTTGCAAAATTGTTGCCGGCCAGATACCGAGCAAAAAAGTGTATGAAGACGAAGAGATTTTTGCCTTCCATGACATCAACCCGTGGGCGCCGGTGCATTTTTTGATCATCCCCAAAGCCCACATCCCCTCCATCGCCCAGGTGCAAGTCGAACACCAAGCCCTGTTGGGGCGCATTTTGTTGCTGGCCCCCCGATTGGCCTTGGAACAAGGGGCGCGTCCTTACCCTGAGGGGGGCTTTCGCATCGTCACCAACACCGGGGCCGAAGGCGGGCAAGAGGTCCATCACATGCACTTTCATGTGATGGGTGGCCCGCGCCCTTGGTTACGGGGATAAGCCCTTGGGGTGAGGGTGGTGTCTCTGGCCCACTAGAATCGCCAAATTGTTGAGGAGATATCCATGGGATCGTTTTCCGTTTGGCACTGGTTGATCGTGTTGTTGATCGTGGTGCTGGTGTTTGGCACCAAAAAACTCAAGAACATTGGCTCAGACTTGGGCGGTGCCGTCAAAGGCTTTAAAGATGGCATGAAAGACGGCCAACCCGGCGCAGCGCCCGCCGACGACAAAACCGCATCCCCGGCGGCCCAAGTGGCTGCTGCCAACCCGGCCACCGACAAAAATACCATTGACGTCGAAGCCCGGCCCAAGCACTGATCGAATGCCGTGATCGACCTGGGTGTCTCCAAAATCGCGCTGATCGGCGCCGTGGCATTGATCGTCATTGGCCCCGAAAAACTGCCCAAAGTGGCCCGCACTTTGGGGGCTTTGGTGGGCAAAGCTCAGCGCTATGTGGCCGATGTCAAGGCCGAGGTCAATCGCTCGATGGACCTGGAAGAGCTCAAAAAGATGAAGGAAACCGTCGAGTCGGCAGCCCGCGACGTGGAAACCCAGGTCCACACCGCCAGTGCCGATTTCGAAAAAGACTGGCAATCGGCCACCGCTGGCTTGGACACCATCTCTTACACCCCCGAGGTGGTTTACCCCGAATACGCCCACCCCAAGAAAAAGTGGCGCATCAAGCAAGGGGCTGCACCGCAGTGGTACAAGGCCCGTCACGGTATCCGCACCAAGGCTTTGTCGGGTGCAGCACGGGTGGCGCGGTTCAGACCGCAGCGCTTAGGCTAGAGGCCCGCCATGTCAGACCAAACCACCAAACCGGAAGACGAGCTGGCCGGCTCAGAGCAGCCTTTTGTGCAGCACCTCATAGAGTTGCGCGACCGTTTGATCAAGGCCGTCATTGCCATCGCGGTGATGGCCATTGCTTTGTCCATTTATCCAGGCCCTGGCCCCTTGTATGACATCTTGGCCGCCCCATTGGTGGCCCAGTTGCCTGCGGGCGCCACCATGATCGCCACGTCGGTGATCTCGCCTTTTTTGGTGCCACTCAAAATTTTGCTGATGGCCGCGTTTTTGTTGGCCTTGCCGGTGGTGCTGTACCAGATGTGGGCGTTTGTGGCGCCAGGCTTGTATTCGCACGAGAAAAAGTTGGTTTTGCCGCTGGTCGTGTCAAGCACCTTGCTGTTCTTTTTGGGCGTGGCGTTTTGTTACTTCTTTGTGTTTGGCCAGGTGTTTGCCTTCATCCAAAGTTTTGCCCCCAAAAGCATCACGGCGGCACCAGATATTGAAGCCTATCTCAGCTTTGTGTTGACCATGTTTTTGGCTTTCGGTATGGCGTTTGAGGTGCCCATCGTTGTCATTGTGCTGGCGCGCATGAACGTGGTGTCGATTGAAAAGCTCAAAGCTTTTCGCTCTTATTTTGTGGTGCTCGCCTTTGTCATTGCGGCCATCGTGACCCCGCCCGATGTGGTGTCGCAACTGGCCTTGGCCATTCCCATGTGCCTGTTGTATGAAGTGGGCATCTGGGCGGCAAAGTTGTTCATTCGCCACACCCAGGCCCCTGACGCCGAGAAGCCGCCAGCGGCTTGACCCACCATGAAGCGCTACTGGCTCATCTTCTCTCAGGTGGTCACGGTGTTGTTGGCCATTTGGTTTGTGTTGGTCACGCTCAAACCCCAGTGGGTGGGTACGGGTGGCAATTGGTCGGGCGCAGTGCATTTGCTGCAAGCGCCTGCGGGTGCACCGGGTGCGGTGGCAGTGGGCAGTTTGAGCCCGGCTGCGCGCCAAGCCGCGCCTGCAGTGGTCAGCATCAGCACCACAAGAGCCGCCGGACCCAACCCCCATGCCAAAGACCCATGGTTCAAGTTTTTTTACGGCGACCAAGAAGAGGCACCGCAAGGCGGCATGGGCAGCGGGGTCATCGTCAGCCCTGAAGGCTATGTACTGACCAACAACCACGTGGTTGAAGGGGCAGATGAAATTGAAATCGTTTTGCACGATGGCCGCCGCACCCAGGCCCAAGTGATTGGCACCGACCCCGATACCGATTTGGCGGTGCTCAAAATCAAGCTCGATCGTTTGCCTGTCATCGTCTGGGGCAACTCCGATGAGCTGCAAGTGGGCGACCGCTTGCTGGCCATTGGCAACCCTTTTGGGGTGGGCCAAACCGTGACCAGCGGCATCGTGTCTGCTTTGGGGCGCAGCCGTTTGGGCATCAATACGTTTGAAAACTTCATCCAAACCGATGCCGCCATCAACCCGGGCAACTCGGGTGGGGCATTGGTGGACATTCAAGGCCATTTGATGGGCATCAACACCGCCATTTATTCGCGCTCGGGCGGCAACATGGGCATTGGTTTTGCCATTCCCGTCTCAACCGCCCGCCAAGTGCTGGAAGGCATCGTCAAAGACGGTGTGGTGGTGCGGGGCTGGGTGGGTGTGGAGCCCAACGATATGACGCCAGAGCTGGCCGAAACTTTTGGCATTGCCCGCCAACAAGGGGTGGTGGTCACGGGGGTGCTGCAAAGCGGCCCGGCCGCCACGGCGGGTGTTCGCCCTGGGGACGTGCTGCTTGGGGTGAATGGCAAAACAGTAGACAACGTGGACCAGTTGCTCGCCGCCATTGCGGCCCTCAAGCCTGGCGTGGCAGCCACATTGTCCGTGGAGCGCAAGGGCAACCCCATGTCGATGTCGGTCACACCGGCCCAGCGGCCCAAGCAAAAACCGGTGGCGCGATGAGTGTGCACCGCGATCAATTGTTGGCAGCCTGCCAAAGCCTGCTCACACCAGAGCGCTTCAAAGATTACGGACCCAATGGCTTGCAAGTCGAGGGCAAAGCACAGGTTAAAAAGCTGGTGTCTGGCGTGACCGCATCCAAGGCCTTGATCGAGGCGGCGATCGATGCCCAGGCCGATGCCATCTTGGTACACCACGGTCTTTTTTGGCGCGGGCAAGAGGGCACCGTCACCGGTTGGATGAAGCAGCGTTTGCGCTTGTTGCTGGCCCATGACATCAGTTTGTTGGCCTATCACTTGCCGCTGGACGCACACCCCGAGTGGGGCAACAACGCGCAATTGGGTCAGCGTTTGGGTTGGCGCACCGACAGCCATTTTGGCGAGCAGTTGCTCGGCTGTTTGGGCCAATCGATGGAACTAACCGGATGGTCCAGCGCGCAAGCTTTGGCGACCCATTTGGAGCATGGCTTGGGCCGTGCACCGGTGTGGGTGGGGCCCACCGATGGCGCTCGACCGATTCATCGCGTGGCCTGGTGCAGTGGGGGCGCGCAGTCTTACTTTGAGGCCGCCATTGCGGCGGGGGCCGATGCTTTTGTGACCGGGGAAATCTCCGAGCCCCAGGCCCACTTGGCGCGCGAAACCGGGGTGGCCTTTTTTGCCTGTGGCCACCATGCCACCGAGCGTTATGGTGCGCCCGCTGTGGCCCAACAAGTGGCTGCGCAGTTGGGCTTGGCCCATGCATTCATCGACATTGACAACCCGGCCTGAGAGGAAGCGCCGTGCCTGACCTAAGGCCTGTGGCCATCACCTTGGGAGATGCGGCTGGCATTGGCCCGGAGATCATTGCCAAAGCATTTGCCAGCCACCCCCAGGCCACCCAAGGTTGTGTGGTGTTTGGTGACGCGCGTGTCATGGCCCAAGCGGTGCAAGCTTTGCCCCAGGCTGCGTCCCTCACGGTCACAGTGATCAACGATTTGGCACATGCGCTGCATGCGCCTGTGGGGGTGATTCCTTTGTGGCAGGTCGATAAGTTGGAAGTGCCGCCCCCTTTGGGGCAGATCAGCGCGGCCAGCGGTCGATTGGCCGCCGACTGTGTGCGCAGCGCCGCCCAAGTGGCTTTGCGAGGGCAGGTTCAGGCCGTGGTCACGGCGCCGTTGAACAAAACGGCCTTGGCCGCGGGGGGGGAAGATTTTCCCGGCCACACCGAGCTGCTTCAGGCCTTGGCCGCCGCACACTTGGGCGTGCCTGTGGACCAGTTGCCCGTGCGCATGATGCTGGCCAACCGGGAGTTGCGCACCGTGTTGGTGAGCATTCACGTGTCTTTGCGCCAAGCCATCGAGGCGGTCACCTTGGATAACGTGCTGCAAACCTTGCGCATTGCCCATGCCAGTTTGCGCAACCCCCATGGGGGTTCCCCAAAATTAGCCGTGGCCGGTCTCAACCCGCATGCCGGGGAGGGCGGGTTGATGGGACGCGAGGAAATCGACATCCTCGCCCCAGCGATTGCGCAAGCCTGCGCGATGGGAATGGATGTCAGTGGGCCATACCCGCCCGACACGGTTTTCATGCGTGCGCGCGCCAGCCATGGGCAAGCCGATGCGATTGACGCTGTGGTGGCGATGTACCACGACCAGGGCTTGATTCCGGTCAAATACCTGGGGCTGACACATGGCGTGAATGTGACCTTGGGCTTGCCTTTTGTGCGCACCAGCCCCGACCATGGCACGGCCTATGACATTGCCGGTCTGGGGGTGGCCGATCCGGCCAGCTTGATGGCCGCGTTGGACATGGCCAGGGCCTTGGCTGGCAAAGCCAGGTAATTCGCCCAATCTGCATCCCCGTTAATTTTTGAAATATTAAGTGCTCAAAAATAGGTCGCCGAGACGGGCCTCTGATCGTGGCTGACAGGGCAGCGTCAGTTCAGCTGCTTGCGCCTCAGTTACAATCTTCGGTTGACCCAACTAGCGACCTAAGTTCGAGGATTTTCATGAGTGACACCCGTTTGGACACCAGCAAGCGCACCTGGCTCATCGCCTCTGGTTGCGCTGGTGCAGTCGGCGGCATCGCCACGGCCGTTCCGTTTGTCAG
>CANJUS010000102.1:0-5747 GCA_947477505.1 Comamonadaceae bacterium
GAACATGGCAGCAATCGATGTGGTGATCATGGCAGCGGGCAAAGGCACGCGCATGAAGAGCAGTATGCCCAAAGTTTTGCACCGACTCGGCGGCAGGGCTTTGGTGCAGCATGTCATTGACAGCGCCAGGCAATTATCGGCGCGCCACATCATTGCCATCACTGGCCATGGGGCCGATCAGGTCGAGGCCGCTTTGGCCGGACAAGCGGGTTTGCGTTTTGCACGCCAAATGCCTCAATTGGGCACGGGCCATGCGGTGCAGCAGGCCATGCCGGTGTTGGGCGATGACGGCGTCACCTTGGTCTTGTCGGGCGATGTGCCTCTGACCCAAGTGCCAACTTTGCAGGCTTTGCTGCAAGCCAGCCAAGGCACGCAACTCGCGCTGTTGACATTGCAAACAGCTCACCCCACGGGGTATGGCCGCATCGTTCGCAGCCCTGAGGGCCAGGTGCAGGCCATCGTTGAAGAAAAAGACGCCACCCCTGAGCAACGCGCGATCACCGAAATCTACAGCGGCATCATGGCCGTACCCACCCACTTATTGCGCACCTGGTTGGCACGTTTGGACAACCGCAACGCACAGCAAGAGTACTACCTGACCGACGTGGTCAAGTTTGCTCGTGCGGATGGTCAGCCGGTGGCAACTCACCTGATCACTGAAGCCTCAGAGGTGGCCGGGGTCAACAACCCCGTGCAATTGGCTGAGCTTGAGCGCGCTTACCAAGCGCGCCAAGCACGTGAATTGATGTTGCAAGGGGTTCGTTTGGCCGACCCCGCCCGGCTCGACGTGCGCGGTGTGTTGTCTTGTGGCCAAGATGTGGAGATCGATGTCAACTGTGTCTTCGAAGGCGCAGTCAGTTTGGGCGATGGGGTGCGGGTGGGGGCCAACTGTGTGATTGCCAATGCACAAATTCAAGGCGGTACGGTGATTCACCCCTTCACCCACATCGACGGTGAAAGCGCTGGGGTCAGCATTGGCCGCGATGCCCGCGTTGGCCCTTTTGCGCGATTGCGCCCCGGCGCGGTGTTGGGTGACGAGGTGCACATTGGCAACTTTGTTGAAGTAAAAAATTCCACCTTGGCCAAAGCCGCCAAAGCCAATCACCTGGCCTATTTGGGCGACGCCTCGGTGGGTGAGCGGGTCAATTACGGCGCGGGCAGCATCACCGCCAATTACGACGGCGTGAACAAGCACCGCACCGTGATCGAAGCCGATGTCCACGTGGGCAGCAACAGCGTGTTGGTCGCCCCGGTCACCATCGGCGAAGGGGGCACCATTGGGGGCGGTTCGACCATCACCAAAGACACGCCCAAAGGCGCGCTGACGGTGGCGCGTGGCAAGCAAACCAGCATCGCCAACTGGCAGCGACCACAAAAGAAATAATTTTGAGAATCTGTGCTCAAACAGTTCTTATCGTTTTTTATTCCCAGGAGTTGAGATGTTCAAGTGCCTCGCGTTGTTATTGAGTTTGTGTGTCGGTACTGTGGGTGGCGCGGTGGCGCAAGACGTGGCTTACCCCACCAAGACCATTCGCCTGGTTGTGCCCTTCCCCCCAGGTGGGTCGGTGGACGTGGTGGCGCGCATGGTGTCGCTGCATTTGCAAGAAAAATTTGGTCAAACCATCGTGATTGAAAATCGACCCGGTGCGGTGGGCACCATGGGCACAGCCCAAGTGGCCAAGGCAGCCCCCGATGGGCACACCTTGGTGATGACCATTGGGGCACACACCATCGTCCCCGCCTTGATGGCCCAAATGCCATATGACGCGAGCCGCGACCTAGCCGCTGTGACCTTGATTGCCAGCGCGCCCAATGTTTTGGTGGTTCGGCCTGACTTTCCCGCGCGAACCTTGAAAGAGTTTGTGCAGTTGGCCAAAGAAAACCCGGGCAAGTTCAGCTATGCGACGGCTGGAAATGGCAGCACCACGCATGTCATGACGGCCATGTTGGCCCACAGCGCCGGTTTGTCATTGCTGCATGTGCCGTATCAAGGTGGCGCGCCATCTTTGCAGGCCATTTTGAGTGGCCAAACGGACCTGAACGCCGCCGTATCGACCACGGCCCTGCCCATGGTCAAGGCTGGCAAACTGCGCGCCCTGGCCATCGTGGGCGACAAGCGCTCAAGCATGTTCCCTGATGTTCCGACATATGCCGAATCAGGCTTTCCTGGCATTCGGGGAGACAGTTGGATTGGATTGTTCGCACCTGCGGGCACGCCCAAGCCCATCCTCTACAAGATCAATGCAGAGTTGCAAAAGGTGCTGTCCATGCCCGATATTCGCCAAAAGTTACTGGCCCAGGCATTGGACCCCTTGGTGGTTGGCCCCGATGAGTTTGACAAAATTGTGCGCGATGAGTTGCGTGACTTTGCCGCCTTGGCCAAAGCGGTTGGTTTGAAGATCGAGTGACGCCAGTTCAGGGTCTCGCATTGGCCGCATGCTCGGCGGCCAGACAACCAAAAATTACCCCGCTGCCAATCGAAGCGCCCCCTTGGTATCCCACCCCTGTGTCGGTGGGGGCTGCGGTATTGCCGCACGCATACAAGCCCGCAATGGGGTGCCCGCGCACGTGCATCACTTGGGCGTGTTCGTTGGTCAGCAGGCCTGTTCCAACGATGCCGCCGACCCGAAGTTGAATGGCGTAATAGGGTGGGGTGTCCAGTGGGCCCAGCTGTGCGAATTTGCCCTTGTTGGCGTCCCCCGCTGTGCTTTTTGAAAATGCCGATTTACCGCGTCCAAAGTCAAGGTCTTCGCCATCGATGGCGAACTGGTTGAAGCGCTCCACTGTGTGCACCATCCCCGTGGCATCCACACCAATTTTTTCTGCCAAGGCTTCAAGCGTTGGCGCTTGAGCAACCCAATCGGGGGCTGCTTGTCCGGGCGGAGCACCCGCGATGGCATATTGCTGCCGATATCGGTCATCAAACACCATGTGGGCAGGCAAGTTGATAAAGCGGTGCTTGGCCCGGTCGAAATGGTGAAAGGCATGCACCACCTCTTGGAACCTGGACTCGTCGCAAAAACGTTCGCCTTGTTGGTTGACTGCAATCGCGCCTGGGTATGGCATGCCATGCAAACCAATCGAGAAGAACTCGTTGTTTCGGGTGGGTATGGCGCAACCAACCAACAGCCCATGGTTGACCGCCGATCGGTAAATGGCCGCGCCATGCTCTGTGGCCATCACCATGCCATCACCTTGGTTGGTGGGGGCAAAGGGGTTGAGCCAATCGGGCAGGCCTTCAAAGCGCTGGACCAACTCGGCATTGCCTTCGTAGCCACCACACGCCAAAACAACACCTTGTCGTGCTTCGTATGTGGCATCGTTTGTATGTGTGCGGACCCCACAAACACGTTGCTGGGCAAAAACCAACTCTGTGGCACCCACATTCAACGCCAAGTGGCCGCCCATTTTGAGGTAGGCCACCAGCAATTGCGCCACCAAGCCTTGACCAGCGCCCAGCCAACCCTCTTTTTCTCTGCGCGCCAACTCAACGGCATCCCAGTTGCGCCGGTTGGCAAAACCGCCCCATCGGGCCACATCGCCCCAGCTCACCCCGGGGGGGCAATAGTGGGCAGGTCGCAAAGCCTCGGACCACGCGCCCATGGCACTGCGCTGTATGGGTGCGGCTTCAATCATGCGCCGGCCATCGCTACAACTGCCTGGGCCATGGGGGTAGAAGGCGTCGGGCAATCCCAAAGCCAACTCAAGCCCAACGCCCCATGACATCAAGCGGTCCATCACCCGTGAGGCGTTGGTCACATAAGTTGAGAGGTTGGTGGCCAGTGCTGTCCCCCCAGCGCAAAACTGCGCGTAGGCCATGCCCTGAGTCAAATCGTCAGCCAAACCAGCTTGCGCTGCCAGGCGGTTGGCCGGTGCCCAGATGGTCCCGTACGACGTGGCCGTGCCGCCACCAATCTGCGCCCCTTTTTCCAGCAAGCACACCGACATGCCCTGTCCCGCTGCGGCCAAGGCAGCGCCCAATCCAGCGCCACCAGAACCCAGAACGATCAGATCAAAAACGCGGTTGGCCATGGGGAAACTCCAAGATCATGAAATGATGCGACGGATCGCGCACGATGGGTTGATTTTGAACCAGGCAAGTGAGCCTGGTTCAAGCCCGACGCCCCAAGCTCAAGGCGGGCACCATCTTGCATTGTTTGACGCTGAAAAAAGCCTTCACATTGCGCACATTGGCGTCTTGGGTAAACAAACGCTGCACCAGTGCCAAGTAAGCGGGCATGTCGTGCACATGCACCACCAACACAAAGTCGGGGCCCGGCGAGACACGCCAGCACATGGCCACCTCAGGGTCTGCGATCAAGCGTTGCTCAAAGGACTGCAGGTGCTCGTCACCTTGTCGGTCCAAGGTGATCTCCACAATGGCTTGCAAGCCATGGCCCACCGTTTGTGCCAAGCGCTCGGGGTTGAGCAAGGCCACTTGACCTTGGATCAAGCCACTGTCCCACAGCCGCTTAACCCTTCGCAGGCAAGTGGGCGCTGACACGTGCATCCGCTCGGCCAAGGTTTGGTTGCTTAAAGCGGCGTCACGCTGCAATTGATCAAGCAAGCGCAAATCGACTTCATCCAGTTCAATTTGTTTCATAATTTGTGTGTTTTTGAAATAAAACCATTATTAATCTATTGGGTGAAATTAAATTCCATTTTTCAACATAAATCAATCGATATTTTCAATTAGAGGGGGATAAAGTCCATCCATCTCAAGGAGACAGCTCATGTGTGGCATCGTCGGCGCGGTTTCCAGCCGCAACATTGTTCCCATCTTGGTCCAAGGCCTGCAACGGCTCGAGTACCGCGGCTATGACTCCTGCGGAGTGGCGGTCAACGCAGCGCAAGCGCAAATGGGTCAAGCGGCCGGTTTGCAACGAGCGCGCAGCACCGAGCGTGTGGCCGAGTTGATGGCCCAGGTCAAGTCCACGGATGATGGCTTGCAAGGCACGACCGGCATTGCCCACACCCGATGGGCCACCCATGGCGCACCCGCAGTGCACAACGCCCATCCGCATTTCAGCCCTGGCCCAGATATTCAAGCGGGCGAGGGCAAAGGGCGGATTGGCTTGGTGCACAACGGCATCATCGAGAACCATGAAGAATTGCGCGCACAACTTCAGGCCAAGGGCTATGCATTTGCCAGCCAAACCGACACCGAGGTCATTGCGCACTTGATCGATGCGCTTTATCAAGGTGACTTGTTTGAGGCCGTGAAATCCGCCATCGGCCAACTTCGGGGCGCTTATGCGATTGCCGTCATCGCCAAAGACGAGCCGCACCGGGTGGTGGGCGCGCGCGCAGGCTCGCCTTTGGTGCTCGGTGTGGGCCAGGGCGAAAACTTCTTGGCCAGCGACGCCATGGCCCTGGCCGGGGTGACGGACCAAATCGTGTATTTGGCCGAAGGCGATGTGGTGGATGTGCAAATGGGCAAGCACTGGATCGTGGATGCTCAACACCAACCGGTGCAGCGCGCGGTACAAACCGTGCACGCCCACAGCGGCGCCGCCGAATTGGGCCCGTATCGCCACTACATGCAAAAAGAAATATTTGAGCAGCCCCGGGCCATTGCCGATACCTTGGAGGGCATCGAGGGCATCGTGCCCGAGTTGTTTGACGGCCCCCACAACCAAGCGGGGCACAACGCGCATCGCGTATTTCAAGAAATTGATTCGGTGCTCATCTTGGCCTGTGGCACCAGCTATTACAGCGGTTGCACCGCCAAGTATTGGCTGGAGAGC
>CANJUS010000103.1:0-5745 GCA_947477505.1 Comamonadaceae bacterium
CAATCAAAGCCGCACCGCGCTGCGCCCCGCTGCTGGCCACGCCGACCAGCTTGAGCCGGCTGGCCAGGCTGGGGGATGCGGCCACTTCTGCCTTGTTGCTGGTGTTGGGCGCGCCCAATAAGCGGCCCGCCTCTGGCCCGGTGAGCGCCGCGCCGGTGCTGGGCGCGGCCACCGATGCCGCCATGGCCGGGGCCGCCAAGGGGCTGGCCCCCATGTGGCGCGTGCGCAGCAACCAGTCGACACCGCTCCAACCCAGGGCCGCCCAAATGGCCAAAGTGAGCACCGGCATGGCCCAAGCCGATGGGGCAAAACGGTGAGACAAGGGCCGGTTCAGTCGCATGAAACCATTATCATGCAATGGTGCTGGGCCAGGCCCTGGCGCAGGCATCTCCCTCCGAGCCTGTACCCAGCGGCCAAGCGCCTGCCACACCCTTTACGGACCGCACCCATGAACGATCGCCCTTCTCGCCCCCTTGCCCGCACCCACCTGTATGCCCGTGCTGCGCTGGCCAGCCACACCCGCGCGCCTGCGCAGCGCGAGCGTGGCTTTACCTTGATCGAGTTGATGGTGGTGCTGGTCATCATTGGCGTGCTGGCCGCCTTGATCGTGCCCAACGTGATCAACCGCGCCGATGACGCCCGAGTCACCGCCGCCCGCACCGATGTGAACAACCTGATGCAAGCGCTCAAGCTGTACAAGCTTGACAACCTGCGATACCCCACCAGCGAGCAAGGCCTGCAAGCGCTGGTCGCCAAGCCCAGTGTGGGACCGGCCCCGCTCAACTGGAAGCCCTATCTGGACAAACTGCCCAACGACCCCTGGGGCCGACCCTACCAGTTGCTCAGCCCCGGCATCAAAGGCGAGGTCGACGTGCTCTCTTTGGGGGCCGACGGGCAAAGCGGCGGCGAAGGGGCCAATGCCGACATTGGCAGCTGGCAGTGAGGCCTTGGGTGGGCATGACCACATGAGGACCACGCCCACCCCTGCGAGCGACGCTTGAAACCCCTGTCCTCACCCCACCCAGGGCGCACAACAAACCAGCGCGGCTTCACGCTGATTGAAATTTTGGTGGTGCTGGCCATCGTGGCCTTGGGCACCGCCACCTTGGTGTGGAGTCTGCGCGACAGTGCCAGCCGCCAACTCGACGAAGAGGCCCAGCGCTTGAGCGCCTTGCTCGAGGCGGGCCGCGCGCTGTCGCGCACCAGCGGCACGGCCATGCGCTGGCGCGCCACCGACAGCGGCTTTGTCATCGAAACCCTGCCCAGCGGTTTGGCCGCGCCAAAGCCGCAAGCGTGGCTGTACCCCCAAACCCGCGCCAGTGCGTCCACCCTGTGGCTGGGGCCCGAGCCCATCTTGCCGCCCCAAAGCCTCACCCTGACCCAAGGCGACGGCCAGCGCGGCAGCGTGCGCGTGGCCAGCGATGGCCTGCGCGCCTTTGGCGCCGCCCCATGACAACCGTGTCCCGTCCCCGCAAGCTGCGCAACCAGGTCACGCCCCCGCCCCGGCGCTGGCCTGTGCACAACCCGCGCGGCTTTACCTTGGTCGAGGTGCTGGTGGCGCTGGCCATCGTGGCGGTCTCGCTCATCAGCGCCAGCCAGGTCGGTGGGGCCTGGGTGCTCAACGCCAACCGCCAATGGCAGTACCAGTTGGCCCAGGTGTGCGCCGACAACGCCCTCATCGCTTTGCGCTTGTCGCCCCAGTTGCCCGGCATGGGCGAGCGCAGCATCGATTGCACACAAGCCGAACGCGAACTGCGCGTGGTGCTCACCGTGCGGCCCACCCCCAACCCATCGTTTCGCCGCGTCGAGGCCCAGGTGTGGGAAGCCCAAACCCCGTTGATCCGTGTGCAAACCGTGATCGGGCGCTACTGACATGTGCGACCCCAAACACCTCACCCCTCCCCCTGCCCTCTTGTGGCCGGGTGGGCATGCCCGCCAGGGCGCAGACGCAGCGAGTGCGACGGGCCCAATGCGCGCCAGCGAAAGCAGCCCGCACCGAGCCAAGGGCTTTACGTTGGTCGAAGTGCTGATCGCGTTGGCGCTGATGGCCGTCATGGGCGCGCTGAGCTGGCAAGGCATCGACAGCATGCTGCGCAGCCGCAGCGCGGTGCAAACCGAACACGCCCGCAGCACCGTGCTGGGCACGGTGTTGGCGCAGTGGCGCGCCGACCTGGACGCGGCGACCTTGCTGCCAGGCATGGGCGCGGCCAGCGGCATCGACTGGGATGGGCGCGTGCTGCGCATCACCCGGCGCAGCACCGAGATCAACGCCGATGGCAGCGACCCCGGCGTGTGGGTGGTGGCTTGGCGCTGGCAAGCCCAAGGCAACGAGGCCCGTGGCCAGTGGCGGCGCTGGCAGTCGGCCTCTCTGCGCGACAGCGCCAGCGTGCAATTGGCGTGGGCCCAAGCGGCCGTATGGGGCCAAGAAAGCACCCTTGAAGCCAATGCCCGTCAAACCGATTTGCTGGCCCTGCAAGGCTGGCAGCTGTACTTTTTCCGCGACAACGCCTGGGGCAACGCCTTGTCCAGCGCAGGGGTCAGCACCAGCACCAGCACCAACGCCTCGGCCTTGCCCGATGCCGTGCGGGCGGTGATCCAACTCGCCCCCGACAGCGGTCGCGGCAGCATCACCGTGGACTGGCTGCGCCCGAACTGGAGCGTGGGTCGCACATGAGCACGCCCAAGACTGGTCGCCTACACCCACGCGCCTGCACGCAGCGGGGCGCACCGCTGACGAAGGCCAAGCCAGGTAGCGCGGCCCAGACCAGGACCCATCAGCAGGGCGCGGCCCTGCTGATGGCCATGCTCACCGTGGCCTTGGTCGCCACCTTGGCCGCTGCCGGGGTGTGGCTGCAGTGGCGCAGCATCGAGGTGGAGTCGGCCGAGCGCCAACGCGCCCAAGCCCATTGGCTGTTGCTCGGGGCGCTGGACTGGGCGCGCATCATCTTGCGCGAAGACGCACGCGCCGGTGGCGAAAACGGCCAAGACCATTTGGCCGAGCCTTGGGCCGTGCCCTTGCAAGAGGCCCGCTTGTCCACCTTTGTCTCGGCCAATGCCGAAGGGGTCAGCCGCGACGACGAACGCCTGGCCGATGAGGTGTTTTTATCGGGCCAAATCAGCGACCAGCAGGGTCGGCTCAACATCCTCAATTTGGTCGACAGCGATGGCCAATTGTCCAAGCCCCAACTGGCGGTTTTTGCGCGTTTGTTCCAGCGCCTGGGCTTGAGCGATGAAGAGTTGCAAGCCCTGGCCCAACAACTGGTGCGCGCCCACGCCAGCGGCGCGGCAGCGCGCCCGCTGCGGCCCCAGCGCTTGGAGCAACTGGCTTGGTTGGGCTTGTCGGCCAGCAGCCTGCGCACCTTGGCCCCCCATGTGAGCGTGCTGCCCGTGCGCACAGCCATCAACCTCAACACCGCGCCAGAGGCGGTGCTGTGGGCCAGCGTGGCCGGACTGGACAACACGGAGGCGAAAAAACTGGTTCAACTGCGCGAGGGCCGCCACTTTGACACGCTAGAAGACCTGCGCCTGCGCCTGAACAACCCCCGCGCCGTCATTGACCCGGCCTTGCACAGCGTGGGCAGCCGCTACTTTGAGGTGCGTGGTCGCTTGCGCTGGGGCGCCACCGTGCTCGAAGAGCGCAGTTTGGTCGAGCGCAATGGCGTGGACGTGCGCGTGGTGTGGACGGACCGCGGCCAGCTTGCAGCGCCCCAGCGCGAACCCCTGGGCAGGCCCTTCGTACAATGAAAATTCCATGCTGATCATTGCCCTGCCCCTGCACCCCGAAGGCGCTGCCACCGAGTACCTGCACTTGCGCAGCGACCCAGGCCAAGCTGCGGGCAGCGCCCAAAGCGCCAGCGCCGCACGCTTGCCACGCGACGCAGGCACCGTGGTGGCCGTGGTGCCTGCCCAAGCCCTGGCCTGGCACAGCGTCACACCGCCCCCGGTGGGACGCGCACGATTGGCCGGCGCACTGGAGGGCTTGCTCGAAGAACGCCTGCTCGAAGACCCCGCCCAAACCCACGTGGTGTTCACACCAGCGGGGGCTGCGGCCGCTGCCCAGGGGCAAGCCATGAACGTGGTGGTGTGTCAAAAAACTTGGCTGCGCCAAGCCCTGGCCCCCTTGCAAGCCCAAGGCTTGGTGATCACGCGCATCGTGCCCGAATGGTCGCCCCGCCTGGTTGGCGCACCCTGGTTGTGGGTGGGCGGCCACCCCGAACAGGTGACTGCCGTGGCTTGCGATGACCGAGGCGCCATGGTGTTGCCCCCGCCGCCGTGGCCAGGGGCGATCAGCGCAGCGCTCACCCACCCCGACGCGGTGCTGCTGAGCGAACCGGCCATGGCCGCTTGGGTGCAAACCCATTTTGGACGGGCACCGCGCATGCTCAACCCGGGCCAACGCCTGTGGCAAGCGCAACAAACTGAGTGGGACCTGGCCCAGGGCGAATGGGCCCAGGGTCGGCGCGAACGCTGGGCGCGTTTTGCCCAGGAGATGGCGCAAAGCCTGTGGCACGCACCCCGCTGGCGTGCCGCCCGCTGGGGACTGGCCGCGCTGCTGGCCGTCAATGTGCTGGGCTTGCAATGGATGGCCTGGCAACAAGGTCAGCAACAACAACAATTGCGCCAACAGATGGCCGCCATGCTGACCCACAGCTTCCCGGCGGTGCAAGTGGTGGTGGACGCGCCGCTGCAAATGGCGCGCGAGGTCCAGGCCTTGCAGCGGGCCATGGGCCAGCCCGGGCCGGGCGACATGGAGGTCATGCTCACCCAATTGGCCCGCGCCTTGCCTGCTTCGGCCCAACTCAGCGGTGTGCAGTTCAGCCCGGGCGAGTTGCGCTGGCAAGCCAGTGCATTGGCCAGCGACGCCATTGAAGCGGCCCGCGCACCCTTGCGCACCCAAGGCTACCAATTGGTGGCCGAGGGCAACCAATGGCTGTTGCGCACCGAGGTGCGGCCATGAGCGCGCTGGGCCACGGGTTGTCCCAGCGTTGGCAGGCCCAGTGGGCCGGCTTGAGCGGGCGCGAACGCGCGGGCTTGGGATTGGCCGCATCGCTGTTGACGCTGGCCTTGGTCTGGTCACTGGCCGTGGCCCCCGCTTGGCGCCAATGGCAACAAGGCCAGGGACAAACCGCCGCATTGCAACAACAGTGGCAACACATGCAAGCCTTGCAAGCCCAGGCCAGCGCCTTGAAAGGACAAGCCCGGCTTGGGCCTGAAGAGGCCGCACGCTGGTTGCAAACCAGCGTGACCACGCTGGGCCCGACGGCCAGCGTGTCGGTCAATGGCGACATGGCCACAGCGCAATTCAAAGGCATCTCTGGGGCCGCACTGGCCCAATGGCTGGCCCAAACCCGCAGCCAAGCGCAGTCGCTGCCCTTGCAAGCGCGCCTGAGCCGCAGCGCCAGCGCCACCCCCTTATCGGCCTTGCCTGCGGCTGTCACCTCGGCCTCCGCCCAGGCGACGGCACCCCACCCCAGCAGCGCCAGCGCCGGGCCTGTGTTGTGGGACGGCCAAATCGTGCTGCAACTGCCGCCCAAGGCCAAGCCTTGAACCACCCCTGAGACCATGCACCCTCCCCTGCGCCCACCCACCCGCGCCTGGCCTTGGGCCGCGCTGGGGGGCTTGCTGGGCGCTTTGTTGGCCCTTGCGGTGCTGGCGCCTGCCGCCTGGCTGGCCCAAGCGCTGGAGGGGGCCAGCCAGGGTCGGGTGCAATTGCGCGCCGCTCAAGGCAGCGTTTGGGGCGGATCG
>CANJUS010000104.1:0-5735 GCA_947477505.1 Comamonadaceae bacterium
ATTTTGTTGAACATAACCGGGGCTCCACGCCGCGCGCGTGGCTCTCAAAGTGAAACTGAGTTGGGCATCGTGGGCACTGGCAAATTGATCCAACTCGCGCGCGCGGGCCACGGCTTCGAGCATGTCTGGGAATTCAACTTGCCCATTGGTGGCGTCGGCAAAAGTCTGCACCTTCATCACAAACTCGGAGTATTCAATTTCATTCAAGGCCCCCGTGCGGTTGGCCAATTGCATCCCCGCCTGAAAGGCGCTGTAGCGCTGGCCTAACCGCAAAGGCAACCACTCTCCGGTTTGAACGTTGAGGCCTTCGATGGTGAAAAATTTGCTGCCCACCCGGGCCGTGGTGGGGGCCACAGCCAAAGCAGCGTCGCCCGATGTGGGGCTGTCGAGTTCAATGGGGGCAATCACGTCGATCAAAGCGTCCAGCGCGGGAGGCTTCTCCAGGGTGGGCAGTTCGGCGGGGCCATCGCCCCAAGGCCTTGTGTCCATTGCGATCGCTGGCACCATGGGCGGTGTGCTCGCTTCTGACGGGCCCGACCTGTGCTCAAAAGGGGCTGCATCGGAGGATGGTTGGTGGACCTGGGAGATGCCACTGGGCTCATCCGCCGGGCTGGGCATGGATGCCGATGGCTGCATCGATGGGGTATCAAAGGAAGCCTCTCGAAGCAAGCTTTCAGCCGAGGGCATGGGTTCAAGCATGGGCTCTGCGGGGGGCAAGTTCTGGGCTTGTCTCGGTTTGTTTTTGCGTGTGGTCCAGGTGCTGTGTGCCACCACAGCGACGAGCACCACACCGCCGGCAATGGCCAAGCCAATTTGAAAGTTGCTCACGGCGTTCTCAAACCGATTCAGCCAAGCTCACGGCCGACTCCATGTCAACCGCCACGATGCGAGAAACGCCTTGTTCTTGCATGGTCACGCCGATCAATTGTTCGGCCATTTGCATGGCAATTTTGTTGTGCGAAATGAACAAGAACTGGGTTTCCTTGGCCATGCTAGACACCAATTTTGCATAGCGTTCGGTATTGGCGTCGTCCAGCGGCGCGTCCACCTCATCGAGCAAACAAAAGGGTGCCGGGTTGAGCTGAAATATGGCAAACACCAGGGCAATGGCAGTCAACGCCTTTTCGCCACCCGACAACAGGTGAATGGTTTGGTTTTTCTTGCCCGGCGGCTGGGCCATCACTTGCACGCCTGAGTCAAGGATTTCTTCGCCGGTCATCACCAAACGCGCATTGCCGCCACCAAATAACTCGGGGAACATGCGGCCAAAATGCTCGTTCACCGTTTTGAACGTACCCCCAAGCAGGTCACGCGTTTCAGCATCGATCTTTTTGATGGCGTCTTCCAAGGTTGCCATCGCTTCATTGAGGTCAGCCGATTGGGCGTCCAAAAAGGTTTTCCGTTCGCGCGCAGAACTCAACTCCTCCAAAGCGGCCAAATTTACTGCGCCCAAAGATTGAATTTCACGGTTGAGTCGGTCAATCTCCGTTTGCATGCCGTGGATGCGCACTTGGTCTTGCTCCACCGACAGGGCCAATGCCTCCAAATCGGCTTGGGCATCGACCAACATTTGTGTGTATTGGTCACAACCCAAGCGTGCTGCTTGCTCTTTGAGTTGTAACTCAGTGATGCGCTGGCGCAGTGGGTCGAGTTCACGCTCAATTTGCAACCTGCGCTCATCACTGGCGCGCAATTTGGTCGTCAAGTCGTCATACTCACTGCGCTTGGCCCCCAATGCGGCCTCACGCTCAGACTTCAGCGACAGTGCCGATTGCAAGCCTGCCTGTGCGGCCACATCAGACAAGCGTTGAAGTTCCTCTTCGGCCTGCGCTTGTTGGTCGGCCATCGATTGGATTTGCTGTTGTGCTGTCTCAATAGAGCGCCCCAGTTCAGCTTGCCGGCTGACCAAGGTGCGGCGGTTGAATTCAGCCTCTTGGGCCTGCCGCTCCAAGGTGCGCAGTTGCTCACGCGCATCATCCAAGCGACGTTGGGCGGTTGTGGCCTGGTCTTCGAGCTGTGCATGGCGCTCTTGGCCGTCGGCCAGCTGCATATCCAACTCTTCAAAGCGCGTTTGGGATTGAACCAAGCGCTCTTGCAGTTCTTGGCCAGCCGCTTGAATTTCAGCCAAATCTTGGTCAATTTGCTGCGAGCGGTTTTGCGCCTGCTCGGCCAGCTGGTCGAGTTGCAAGGATTCCACCTGCATGGCATGCGACTTGGCTTGTGTTTCACTGGCCGCCTGTCGGGCGCTGTTGAGTTGCAACCGGGCTTCGTTGTAGGCGGCTTCGGCCCGCACCAATGTGTTGCGGGCTTCCTCTTGTATCAGCGATTGAGCGCGAACTTGTTTTTCTAGATTTTCAATTTCTTGGGCCCGGGCCAGTAAACCAGCCTGCTCGTTATCGGGGGCATAAAAACTCACGCTGTGCTGGGTGATGGCATGCCCTTGGGCGACATAAATCACTTCTCCGGGCAACAGCTTGCCCCGATCGGCCAGCGCAGACTCCAAATCAGGTGCGGTGTACACGTTGGCCAGCCAATGGGACAACAAGGCCTTTTGACCCGCATCATGGATACGCAGTAAATCCACCAAACGGCTGCGACCCGGGTTGGCGGCGCCAGCGGATGCTGAAGAAGGGCTGTAAAAGCTCAGTTTTGTGGGGGGGGGTTCTTTGGCAAAGGCCTTGACCAAGTCCAACTGACCGACTTCCAAGGCCGATAAACGCTCGCGCAATGCTGCTTCAAGGGCATTTTCCCAGCCAGCCTCGATGTGCAAGCGGTTCCACAAAGCTTGCAAGCCATCCAGGCCATGGCGACTTAACCACGGGCTGAGCTTTTGATCGGTTTTGACTTTTTCTTGCAATGCCTTGAGCGCTTGCAAACGCGCTGACAAGTCGGCTTGCTGAGCGGACTCGGTGTTGACCGTGGTTTGCGCCTCTTGTCGCTGACCATCCAACTCGGGCAAGGTGGCCTCCAATTGAACGAGGGCGGCCTGGGCTTGCTCAGCCTGCATTTGCGCTTGCTGCAAAGCCGTGCGCGCTTGCAAGACATGCAGCGGATCCGGGGCAGACAAAGCACGTTTATCACTGTCAAGGCGCTCGCGGCGCAACTCCATTTGGCGGCGTTGCTCCTCAAGATTGCGTTGGTCAGCGGCCAGCACCTGAATTTGCTGCTGCACTTGAACCACTTGCAGACGCTGCTCGTTGGCCGCTGTTTGCGCCTGACGCAAGCCATCTTCCCATTGCGGCAACTGCGCTTGTTGCTCCTCGCATTGGGCTTGCATAATTTCGGCTTGCTCATCACCATCTGAGCTTTGCGCTTGCAATCTGTCGAGTTCTTGCTGGGCATGGGTTGCCTGTTCGTGCCACTGGACGGTTTGCGCCTTGACTTGCTCAATGCGTGCGATGGCGCGTTGACGACCTTCGACGACGAATCGAATCTCTGCTTCGAGCCGCCCCACCTCCGCACTGGCTTCGTACAACAACCCTTGCGACTGATTGACCTGATCACCAGCCGCATAGTGGGCTTGTCGGATGGTCTCAAGATCGGACTCGATGTGACGCAAATCGGCCACCTTGGACTCCAATCCATTGGTGGCTTGCAAAATGGCGTCTTGCAATTGAGTCTGATCGACCAACGCCTCGGCGCGCTTCAAAAACCAAAATTGTTTTTGCTTGAGCCCCACAAGCTGTTGCAAGTCGTTGTAGCGTTGCGCCACTTCAGCCTGCCTTTCGAGCTTATCCAAATTGGCATTGAGCTCGCGCAAGATGTCTTCAACGCGGGTGAGGTTTTCACGCGCATCACTCAAACGATGTTCGGTTTCCCGGCGGCGCTCTTTGTATTTGGAAACACCTGCGGCCTCCTCCAAGAACAAGCGCAGCTCTTCGGGTTTGGATTCAATGATCCGACTGATGGTGCCTTGCCCAATGATCGCGTAGGCGCGTGGGCCCAGACCCGTGCCCAAAAACACATCTTGTACGTCCCGGCGACGCACGGGTTGGTTATTGATGTAGTAACTGCTGGTGCCGTCGCGTGTCAAAACCCGCTTGACTGCAATTTCAGGAAATTGGCTCCATTGGCCACCCGCTCGGTGGTCGCCATTGTCAAAAATCAATTCAACGCTGGAGCGACTTGATGACTTGCGTGTGGTGGTGCCGCTGAAAATAACGTCTTGCATGGACTCGCCGCGCAATTCACTCGCCCGGCTTTCGCCCAATACCCAGCGTACCGCGTCAATGATGTTGGACTTGCCGCATCCGTTGGGCCCAACCACCCCGACCAATTGTCCAGGCAACATGAAATGGGTGGGTTCAGCAAAGGATTTAAAGCCAGATAATTTAATGGAATTGAGACGCACCGAATAGCCTGTAAAAAATCAAAAAAAAACCGTTGCCGTCAAGTCGATGGAAACAGGCTGGGGTCATGGGGGTCGCGATCATAGCGCTCACGCCATAGTTTCACATCTTGCTCAAGCAACATCAACTTCTCAAGCAGCTTGACCATGCGCGGCCTGAGCGTTTCCAAGCTTTCCTTGCGACCCAATGCCTCCAGTTCAATGACCTCTTGGGCCAGCATGGGCTCGGTAAAAATAGGAACAAAGCCTTTCAGTGAGTGCAAATTCATCCGAATGGCCTCTCCATCCTCACCAGGCAATAGGGTTTGAATCGCCAATCTTTCTTTGGACAAACTGGTTGCAAATGTTTCAATCAAACTGGGTAACAAAGTGGCATCAACCGCGTACTGTGCCGCTTGGCTCAAATCTAGATGTACAAAAGCAGCGTTCATGGCAATGAAAAGGTTGGTGCGATGAGGGTACAGGCTTGCAAAGTTGCTGACTGTCAGTGATCCTGAGACGATAATACCAGCGATGAACCCCTTGCTAGAACGCTTACAGCCCTATCCTTTTGAGAGGTTGCGCCTACTTTTTGATGGCGTCGAACCCAGTTCTGAACACAAAGCCATCAGCCTGGGCATTGGAGAGCCGCGCCATGCCACACCGCCCATGGTCATGGAGGTCATGTCCAACGCGTTTTCAAGCCTGGCGGCCTATCCCCCCACGGCAGGCGAAGCCAGCTTGCGGCAAGCCTGCGCACAATGGCTGAGCAGCCGCTACCAAGTCACGGTCGACAGTGCCAAGCAAATTTTGCCTGTCAATGGTTCCCGTGAAGCCCTTTTTTCTTTTACCCAGGCCGTTCTCAACCCCATGGCGACTTCCAAACGCCCTTGGGTGGTCTGCCCCAATCCCTTTTATCAAATTTACGAAGGCGCCGCCCTCTTGGGTGGGGCCGATGTGTACTACGTGCCCAGTGTGGCCGAGCGCAACTTTGCCCAAGACTGGGTCAGTGTCCCGGCAGATATTTGGGCCCAGACGCAACTGCTTTTTGTGTGCTCACCTGGCAACCCAACGGGGGCCGTCATGCCCTTGTCAGAATGGGAACTATTGTTTGAGCTCAGTGATCGTTATGGTTTCGTCATCGCATCTGACGAGTGCTACAGCGAAATTTACTTCCGTGACGAGGCCCCGTTGGGAGGCCTGGAGGCGGCCCAACGCTTGGGGCGCACAGATTTTAAAAATTTGGTCAGCTTCACCAGCCTGTCCAAACGCAGCAATGTGCCCGGCATGCGCAGCGGTTTTGTGGCTGGAGATGTCAATATCATTCAAAAATATTTGCTCTACCGCACCTACCACGGCAGCGCCATGAGCGGCATGGTCCAAGCCGCCTCACGGGCCCTGTGGCAAG
>CANJUS010000105.1:0-5715 GCA_947477505.1 Comamonadaceae bacterium
ACCTTCAAACCCGTGGTATTGAGAAACACCTCAGTGGTGAGGTGGTTGCCACTGCCATTGCCTGCAGAACCATAGTTCATGGTTTCGGGTTTGCTGCGTGCGAGTTGCACCAACTCTTTGATGTTTTGCGCCGGGACGTTGTTGTGCACCACCAAAACCGTGGGGACAGTGGAGACAAAACTCACCGGCATCAGGTCTTTGACCGGGTCATAGGGAATTTTTTTGAACAAGATGTGGTTGGCTGCCAGCGCAGTGGAGGTCAGCAGCAAGGTATAGCCATCGGGCTTGGCTTTGGCCACGGCGTCAGAACCCACGAGCGAGGCGCCACCAGCTCGGTTGTCCACCACCACCGACTGGCCCAATATTTCGCCCAGCCGAGTGGCCAAGGTGCGCGCATTGATGTCGGTCACGCCACCCGGCCCGTAGGGGACAACCAAGCGGATGGGGCGGTTGGGGAAGTCTTGTGCAGACACCCAAGAAGCAGCCGACAAGGCCAATAAAACACAGGTGTGGCGCAGCCAGCGCAAAGGTAAAAAAATCATGGGAGTTGGATGGGTAAAGGTTGAAACTTCAAATTGGCCTGGGTTCATGCCAGGGACAGTTGGGCTTGGTGGGTGGTGCCCCAGTTGGATGAAAAAACGGGCTTGCCCAAGGTGGTGCGCAGTTCATCCAAGATGCTTGCCGTGGGCAATTGTGCGCAAGCAATGAACACCGCTTGGCAACCATCGTCATTGGTTTGCATGACCATCTCTTGAACTTGCGCGGCCGTGATCCGACCCAGGGCATCGACGTCGTTTGCAAAAAAGCTATTGAAGCGGCGCACCCGAATACCGCCATCGGCCAAAAAGGCCTTGAGTTGGGTATTGACCGCTTCCAGGTAAGGTGTGATCAAGGCAATGTCGTTCACACCCGCCGCTTGCAAGGTGAGCACCATCGAGCGAGCTGTGGTGACCACTGGCTTGGCTGTGACTTGGTGCAGCTCATGGGCCAAATCGGCATCCCCTTTGGGGCCAAAAATAAATCCGGCAGCGGTGCAACCATAGGCGACCACATCCACATCGCTGTTTTTGAACTGGCTGGCCAATTCCAGGGCAGCGGCCCTGTAGGCGGGCAATGTTTCAGTGGTCAACATGCCTTTGCCGCGTGGAATGCGCAAGGTGGTGGCGCGAGAGCCTGCGGGCAACCAACTGAGCACCTCTTGGGCAAAGGTGGTGTTGTTGATGGGCACCATCAATCCGATGTGAAGGGCTTGGCTCATGGGGGTCCTGATTGAAGCTGTTGTTTAAGCGCCCATGGCAGCGAGTTCACGCGCCTTGATTTGGGGTCGTGTGATGGCGTGCGGTGCTTGGCGCGCGCCATCTGGCAGGGCACGCCAGTGTAAGGCGCGCAGTTCACCAAATTCGTGTGGCAGTCGCTCGAAATGCTCGCCGCCATCGGTGCTTCGGAAAAGTTGTCCAAGATTGGTGCACATAAAAATCAGCAAGGGGTCGCTGGCGTTCATGGCCACACACCACACGGTGCTGTTGATTTCCCCAGGCAGGCTCACCTCTTCCCAATCTTGACCGTGGTTGCGGCTGCGCAAAAGTTTGCCGTCATTGCCGGGGGGGCCATTGCCATTGGTGAGGAAAACAATGGCCGGGTTGTCCAAGCGGGGGATCACGGTGCGGGTGTATTGCCAAGGCGATTTCAATTCTTGGAAGGTCCATGTCTGGCCTTGGTCACTGCTGCGGTGCAAGCCCCGGTTGGTGGTGGCATAGACCCAACTGCCGCTGCCCCCGGGTGTTGGGACCACCGCGATGCCATGCACATCGGCAGACACCAAGCCTGTTTCGTGTAACGACCAGGTTTGACCATGGTCGGCGCTGCGGTAGATGCCCCCAATTTCCACTGTTGCCCACACCACGCCGGGCACCACCGGGTCAAACAATATTTGCGTTACGCGGGTCGGTCCCATGTTGATGTCTGAAAACTGACTGATGCCCGGTGCTTGCAGCGCTTGCCAATGCTGGCCCGCGTCTGTGGACCTGAAAAAACCTGCGGGACGTGTGCCTGCGATCAGCACACGCGCATTGGTCGGGTCTTGCGCCAAAGCCCAGACATCGGACATGGGCGAGGGCAGTGCCACCCAGCGTGCAGGGGCTTCGTCCCAGCGGTAAACACCCATGTCGGTGCCAGCAAAAACATGCTCAGGCATGGTCGGGTGGCTGCTCATGCACCACACCCTGGCCTCCAGGTACATTCCGCTGTGGCTGTTGGGGTGCACCCATGTTTGCCCAGCGTCTTCGCTGAACCAAGCCGAATGCCCGGCAGTGCCTGCGTAAACATGGATATTGGTGCGCATAGGGTGCCGCCTTGGTGTGGTTTAATTTGTAAAATTATCCCAGTATTTGGAAATCTCTGTCAACGCCATTCATGATCAGGATCAACACCATGCCTTTAAACAAACATCGACGCTTTATGTTGGCCAGTCTCCTTGCGGGTTTGGGCCTGGCTACCACCATGACCTCATCGTGGGCGCAGGCCTTCCCAACCAAACCTGTGCGCATTGTGATTGGTTTTCCACCGGGTGGGGGCATTGACATCGTGGCCCGAACCATTGCGCCCAAGCTGTCAGAGGCCTTGGGCCAACCGGTCATCATTGACAACAAACCAGGTGTGGCCGGTGTGCTGGGGACCAATTTGGTGGCCAAGGCCCCGGCCGATGGGCACACCATCTTTTTTGGGACCACCGGCAACATCAGCATCAACCCCGCGTTCATGCCCAACTTGCCTTACAACATGGACAAAGATTTCACGCCATTGATGCTGGTGGCCTCTTTGCCTTTTTTGGTGTATGCCCACCCCAGTGTGCCGGTCAAGAATTTGTCAGAGCTTGTGGCCTATGCCAAGGCCAATCCAGGCAAGGTTAATTTTTATTCCAGCGGCAACGGTGGCCTGCCCCATTTGACCGGAGAGTTGCTCAACAACGTGACGGGCATTCAAACCGTGCACATCGCTTACAAAGGCAGCGCACCGGGCATGAACGATTTGATTGGCGGCCAGGTTCAACTCGGTTACGACACGGTGGCCATTGGTTTGCAGCACATCAAGACCGGTCGCTTGCGTGCCTTGGCCACCACCGGACCCAAGCGCTTGGCCATCTTGCCCGATGTGCCCTCGACCAGCGAGTTTGCCGCTGGCTTGGAAGCCGTCAATTGGTATGGCATGGTCGTGCCAGCAGGAACGCCGCGCGAGGCCATCTTGCGCTTGAACCGCGAAATCACCAAGGTGTTGGAAATGCCTGACATCAAGGAAAAACTGGTCTCGCAAGGCATTGACCCAGCGGCCAACACCCCTGAAGAGTTTGGCGAATTCATGAAAAGCGAAGCGGTCAAATGGGCGCGGGTGATTCGCGCTGCCAACATCAAGCCAGACTCTTGAGCCCTGCGGTCAAAGACCGATCACGCCGCCATCTTGGCGGGTGATGACGATCGTGGCCGAGCGCGGGCGACCCTGGGGACCAACCCCTTGATTGCCCGGCCAAAGGCTCTCGAGTGGTTTTCCTGATGACAGTGGCGCAGACAATTCGCCCGGGTGTTGGATGTTGACAAACAAGGTGCGTCCCCCATCGGCCTCTGTGATGCCTGTGACCTCAGAGCCTTTGGGTGCAACCAAAAACCGTCTGAGCTTGGCCTCTCCCAATGCAGCCGAGATGAATGTCTCTTGGGTGCCGGTTTGTTCTGTGCCGTTGACGACCATTTTGTTTTTGGCAATGACTTTGCCACCATCGCCCACTTGACCGGGAATGGCTGCGAGCATCATGCAATTGGTCTCGTCGGTGAAGGCGCCGTCATCGGTTTGAATCCAGCAAATTCCAGTGGTCTTGCTGAACCACAGGCCGTCTGGTGAAGAGAAAGAGTTGTTGGCCGTCAAGCCCGACAAGTTAGCGTCTCCAGCGTCTTCTTCAGCGCCAAACAAAAAGATATCCCAGGCAAAGGTCTTTGACCATGAGCGTTTTTCGCTTTCCTTGAAGCGGATGATGTGGCCATTGGGGTTGCCAGCGGTTTTTTTGCCGTCCATGTCCATATAAGCGCGCGGGTTGGCGGCGTCGACTTTGGACGGTGTTCGGTTGGCGGCACTGTTGTTGGTCAAGCTGAAATAAATCTCACCGTTGCGGGGGTTGACGGCACCCCATTCGGGCCGGTCCATGGGCGTGGCACCCACGGCATCGGCGGCGTGGCGGGTGTTCACACAAATGTCAGCCTGCGAGGTGAATTTAAACGCCGCATGTTTGGCAATGCGGGGGTCCGCAATGCTCAACTCAAGCCATTCACCCGTGCCATCGGCGTTGAATTTGGCTGCATACAAGCGGCCTTCGCTGAGGTACTTGTCGCCCGCGACCAAGCCTGCGCCAACGTCTTTCGGATCCCAAAGTGCGGTGCTGACAAATTTATAGATGTATTCATTGCGTGAGTCGCAGCCCATGTAAAAGGCCAGGGGCTCGCCTGCTGCTGGCAGGCCGCACACCGCGGCTTCATGGGCGATGCGACCCAGGGCCGTGCGCTTGGCAGGCGTGGCATTGGGGGTGAGCGGATCAATTTCGACGTTGTAGCCAAAGGTATTGGCTTCGTTGCGAAAATCTTTTTCGGCATTCGCACCCATGGCCGCCAGGTTCCAGCGTGCAAAACGGTCATCGGTGTTGGACACGGTGTGCCAACCTTGGCCGGTGGCTTTTTTCACGCTGGCGGCAACAGGCGTTGCGGGCAAGCCGTAACGCTTGCGCGAGGCGGTTTCGTGGTCGGTCAAATTTCCACCAACCGTGGTTTGGAAATAAAACGCCCAATTTTCTTCACAGCCCAAGTACGTGCCCCACGGGGTTTTTCCATGGCCGCAGTTGTTCAGGGTGCCCCGGCTCATGGAGCCCGAGGTGTCCCAGCGGGTGACCATTTTTTGCCTGATGTCTTCGATCAAAGCCCTGGGGCCACTGATGCGCATGGGGGTTTGTGGGGTGATGCGGCGGTTCAGCGCAGAGCTGACATTGACGCGCCAACCGGCCGGTGTCTTGTTGATTTCAACCACGGATATGCCGTGCAAATTGATTTCTTTGAGCACTTCCAATTCGGGCCGAGAGCCCAAATCCCATTCGCCAAATTGCGAAAACTTCTTGCCACTCACCCCCTGAGAAGTTTGCCCATTGGGGTGCAAAAAGTGGGCGTCCGCAGAGCTTTCGTGGTTGACGCACAAAACTGCGCGTCGGGTTTCTTTTTCAGAATACTTGCCTTGGTCATCGATGTAGTAAATGTCCATGCCGTCATGGTGATCGCCAATGCGGCGCGACCAATCATCGGTTTCGCTGCCGTTGTTGGCGTAAGCCGGCGTGCTGGTGTCCATGGCGTCGCCAGTGGCGTGTAAAACACTGTACTGGTAGCCTGGCGGCAGGATCACGTTGTCCAGCAGGCTTTTGGGCACCGCTGGAAAACCCAGGGACGTGGGCACAGGTCCTAACCCAGTGCCCAAAGTGGCACAGCCTGGCAAAACGCTCAAGCCCGCCAAACCCAAACCTCCCAGCAGCATGCTTCGCCGCTCGGGGTTGGCCAATGATGCCGTCAAAACATCTTGAAAGTGGGGTGCCGTGGAGGTGTTGAAAATCGGGTCAATGTGTTTGTTGGACATGGCGTGGATCCTGACTAAGAGGTGTATTTATATGGCATCAATGTGACACATCGGTGAAATGAT
>CANJUS010000106.1:0-5707 GCA_947477505.1 Comamonadaceae bacterium
CAATTTGGCCCCCACCATGGCGGCACTGTAGGGAATGCCCCAGGCATTGACGTGAAACATGGGCACCACGGGCAAGATGCTGTCGCGCGCTGACATGCACATCACATCGGGCAAGGCGGCTGCATAGGCGTGCAAGATGGTCGAGCGGTGGCTGTACAGCGCAGCTTTGGGGTTGCCGGTGGTGCCACTGGTGTAACACATGCTGGAAGCGGAGTTTTCATCAAATTCAGGCCATGCATAGGTGCTGCCATGGGGTGCCAGCCACGACTCGTAGCTGCGCAAACCTGGGATGCTGGTTTGCGCGGGCAAATGCGCATCGTCACACAGCGCTATCCAATGCTTGACGGTGCTGCACTGGGCGTGAATTTTTTCGATGATGGGCAAAAAAGTCATGTCAAAGCACAGCACCTGGTCGTGTGCGTGGTTGGCAATCCAGGTAATTTGATCCGGGTGCAGCCGTGGGTTGATGGTGTGCAACACGCGCCCTGTGCCGCTGACCCCAAAATACAGTTCCAAGTGACGATAGCCGTTCCACGCCAAGGTGGCCACGCGGTCCCCAAAAGCCAGGCCCATGCCGTCCAAGGCCTGGGCCACCTGGCGCGAGCGTTGGGCAATGCCAGCCCAGTTCGTTCGGTGGACATCCCCCTCGACCCGGCGCGACACCACTTCCACGTCTCCGTGGTGCTTTTCGGCAAATTGGATCAAGGAAGAAATGGCCAAACCCTGACCTTGCATCAATCCCAACATGGCTTATCCCCTGCGTGTGAGTCTCGAAAGACATGTATTTTGCATGGATTCAAAAGCGACAAAGACCCCAAGCCACGGGTTGATAAGGCACCCAACTTCCAGGATGCCCCGCCAATCACAGGTCTTTTTTCAAACACCGACAATCCAGCCCATGCCCAATATGACCAGCGAAGTCGTCACCAATCCCGTTGACGCCCAAGAACAACCCCTGCCCTGGGCCTGTGGCTTGCAGGCTTTGGGCGCGCCCTATTTCACACCGACCCTGCCCACACCCATGGGCCCAGCCCATTGGGTTTCTCAAAACCGAGCTTTGGGGCGGGAGCTGGGTTTGCCAGACAGCTTTTGGGACGACCCCATGAGTTTGCAGGCCATGAGCGGCAACGCTGTTTGGCCTGGCTCAAAGCCGGTGGCCAGTGTCTACAGCGGCCACCAATTTGGGGTTTGGGCCGGGCAGTTGGGTGACGGGCGGGCTTTATCGTTGGGTGAACTGGAGACCCCCATGGGCCGCCAGGATTGGCAACTCAAAGGGGCCGGGCCCACCCCCTACTCGCGGCGTGGTGACGGGCGCGCGGTGTTGCGCTCGAGCATCCGCGAATACCTGTGCAGCGAGGCCATGCACGGATTGGGCATCCCCACCACCCGGGCGCTGGCCTTGTGTGCTTCCGATTTGCCGGTTTGGCGCGAAACAGCAGAAACAGCTGCGGTGGTCACACGCGTGGCCCCAAGTTTCATCCGATTTGGGCACTTTGAGCACTTTGCCGCAACGGGCGACACCGGTGCATTGAAACGCCTGTTGCAATCCGTGATCGATCAGTACTTTCCCGACATCGCCCGACAACATATGCCCATAGAACAAGCCACACTGGCTTGGCTCCAAACCGTGACCCAGCGCACCGCCGAGTTGATGGCCCAATGGCAAGCCGTTGGGTTTTGCCACGGGGTGATGAACACCGACAACATGAGCGTTTTGGGGCTCACTTTGGACTATGGCCCGTTTCAGTTTTTGGACACTTACGACCCCGACCACATTTGCAACCACTCTGACCACCAAGGCCGCTACGCCTACCAGCGTCAACCCCAGGTGGCCTTTTGGAACCTGTTTTGCTTGGGGCAAGCGGTGGCCACTTTGGTGGGCGAGACAGAGCCTGTGCTGGAAGCGCTCAACACCTATAAGTCGGCATTGCCACTCGCATTGCTGACCCGTTGGCGGCAAAAGTTGGGTTTGACCATGGCCGAAGGCGCAGACGCAGAACTGGTCGAATCGGTGCTGGATTTGCTCAGCACGGGGGCAGTGGACTTCAGCATTTTTTGGCGCCGCTTGAGCCATGCCGTGGCCCAATCTGCACGACCAGGCCAGGCAGAACATGCCTGGACACCGGTGCGCGATTTGTTTTTGGACGCCCGAGCCTGGCTGGACTGGGAAAACCGGTATACCCAACGACTGGGCGGGCAAGACCGCGCCCAAACCGGTGTGACCATGCTGCAAGTCAACCCTAAATACGTTTTGCGCAACCACTTGGGTGAAACCGCGATTCAACGCGCACAAACCGGCGACTTCAGTGAAGTGGATAATTTGCTGTCTTTGTTGCATCGCCCCTTTGATGAACACCCCGAATCGGCACAGCTTGCCGGTTTTCCGCCCGACTGGGCATCTTCTATTGCCATCAGCTGCTCCTCATGAAAATTCAAAAAACCGACGCTCAGTGGAAAGAATGGCTGGCCCAAAAAGGGGCCGAACCCTTGGCCTTCGCTGTGACGCGCCAAGCCGCCACCGAGCGGCCTTTCACGGGCAAATACGAAACCCATTGGGAGAGCGGACGCTATCAATGCATGTGCTGTGGTCAAACCTTGTTTGCCTCGCAAACCAAATTTGATGCCGGTTGCGGTTGGCCCAGCTTTTACCAAGCCATTGATGAATCTGCCATTGACGAGCACGCCGACCGCAGCATGGGCGTGTTGCGCACCGAAACCGTGTGCGCGCAATGTGGCGCTCATTTGGGCCATGTGTTTCCAGATGGCCCTCAACCCACCGGATTGCGCTATTGCATGAATTCGGCAGCCCTTGAATTCGTGCCCGACGATCAGGATAAAAAATGAAGCTTTTGCTCGACTTTTTCCCCATCGTGCTGTTTTTCGGGGCTTTTAAACTGTGGGGCATTTTTGTTGCCACCTCGGTGGCCATCGTTGCCACCTTGCTGCAGTTGGCTTGGATGCGCTACCGAACGGGACGCACCGAACCCATGCAGTGGCTCAGTTTGGGCGTGATTGTGGTCTTTGGCGGCGCCACGCTGGTGGCCCAAGACGAGACCTTTATCAAGTGGAAACCCACCGTGCTTTACTGGGCCATGGGCGGTGCTTTGCTGGTGGGGCAAGTGTTTTTTCGGCGCAACTGGCTGCAAAGCCTGATGAAAAGCCAAATGGCTTTGCCCGACCACGCTTGGCTTGTCATGTTGTGGAGTTGGAGCGGGTTTTTTGCCATCATGGGGGTGATCAACCTGTGGGTGGCTTACCACTTTGACACCGACACCTGGGTCAACTTCAAGTTGTTTGGTGGCATGGGTTTGATGCTGGTGTTTGTCCTCCTCCAGGCCATTTACCTGGGTCGCTTCATGGACAAGGGCGAAGAAGAGCAAACCACGCCGGACGCGAAACCATGACCGCACAAGCCGCAGATTTGCAGCTTCGCTTAACAGAATGTCTGCACCCCTATAGCCTGCAAGTGGTCGACGAAAGTGCCGACCATGCAGGCCACGCCGGGGCCAATGGCCTGGGGCACGGAACCCACTTTCGGGTGCGCATTGGCAGCGAGCTTTTCATTGGCCTGTCCAGGGTCAAGCGCCATCGCCTTGTGTATGATGCGCTGCAAGATTTCATCGATCAAGGCTTGCATGCCTTGGCCATCGAAATTGTCGACCCGCCCACCGCCTGAGCAGGTCTTCCCACAAACCTCCAAAAGAGAGCCTTTTCCCATGAAACAACCCTCCATCCGGTCTCTGGTGACCGCTTGCGCCCTGAGCACCTTGAGCATTGCTTTGTGGGCGCAAAACCTGGCCATCGTCAATGGCAAGGCCGTGCCCAAAGCCCGCGCCGACGTGTTGGCCGAACAGCTGGCCAAATCGGGCCGGCCGGTCACACCAGAACTCGAAGCGCAAATCAAAGAAGAGGTGATCAACCGCGAGATCTTCATGCAAGAAGCTGTGCGCCGTGGTTTGGACGCCTCTGAGGACTACAAAAACCAGTTGGAGTTGGCCCGCCAATCCATCTTGATCCGTGAGTTGTTCAACGACCAGCAAAACAAAGACAAAATCACGGATGCCGACGTCAAGGCCGAATACGACAAATTCGTTGCCGCCAACGCGGGCAAGGAATACCGTGCGCGCCACATCTTGGTAGAGAAAGAAGACCAAGCCAAGGCCATCGTGGCCAGCTTGAAAAAAGGCGCCAAGTTTGAAGACCTGGCCAAAAAGCAATCCAAGGACCCTGGCTCAGGTGCCAATGGTGGCGACTTGGACTGGGCCGCTGGTGGCAACTATGTCAAAGAGTTCTCGGAAGCCATGGTGGCCTTGAAAAAAGGCCAACTGACCGACAAGCCGGTGAAAACCCAGTTTGGCTGGCATGTGATCCGTTTGGACGATGTGCGCGAGGCCCAGTTGCCCAAATTTGACGAGGTCAAGCCGCAAATTTCCCAGCAAATGCTGCAAACAAAAATGGGTCAATTCCAGCAAGACTTGCGCGCCAAAGCCAAGATCGAGTGATGGCTGACCGTCCCACGAACGCATCATAAAAAAGGGGCCACAAGGCCCCTTTTTTCATGGGTTTTAGCCCACCCAACGTCGCGCGTTGCGCCAGATGTGCATCCACGGGCTGTAGACACTGGGGTCTGCTGGGGTCCAGCTCATTTGGACCTGGCGAAACACCCGCTCGGGGTGGGGCATCATGGCGGTGAAGCGACCATCCGCGGTGGTCACCGCGGTCAAGCCACCCGGGCTGCCATTGGGGTTGAGCGGATACGCCTCGGTGCCCGCGCCCAAGCCATCGACAAACCGCATGGCCTGGTGCACCCGCGACAAGTCGCCGCGCAGGGAAAAGTTGGCATAACCCTCGCCATGTGAGACGGCGATGGGCAAGCGCAGACCGGCCATGCCTTGGAAGAACAAGCTCGGCGAGTCCAGCACTTCGACTTGGGACAAGCGGGCCTCAAAGCGTTCGCTTGGGTTGGTGGTGAAACGCGGCCAATCTTGCGCGCCCGGTATCAGGTCGGCCAGGGTGGCCATCATTTGGCAGCCGTTGCACACGCCCAGCCCAAAACGGTCGCTGCGCTGCATGAAGGTTTGAAACTGATCGGCCAGCATGGGGTTGAAGGCAATGCTGCGCGCCCAGCCCACGCCCGCGCCCAAGGTGTCGCCGTAGCTAAAACCACCGCAAGCGACAAAACCAGCAAATTCAGGCAGGCTGACCCGGCCTTGTTGCAGGTCGGTCATGTGCACATCCACGGCCTCAAAGCCGGCGGCATCAAAGGCGTAGGCCATTTCCAGGTGCGAGTTCACCCCTTGTTCGCGCAGCACCGCTAACCGGGGACGGGCCAGATTCACATAAGGCATGTCCATTTGGGCCTGAACCGCAGCGGGCACATGCCAGTGCAGCGCAGTGGGTTGGGCCATGGCGGCGTGCTCGGCATCGGCGCATTCGGGGTTGTCGCGCTGCTGGCAAATCTTCCAACTGACGGCGTCCCAGGTCAGCATCAGGTCCGAAAGCTGTGCGCTGAAAATTTCTTTGGCGTCGCGCCAAATGCTGAGCTCGCCCTTGCCACGGGGCAAACCCGCTTGATCGGGGCGGGTTTTGCCAATCACATGGCTGTGCAAGGACAAACCATGTTGGCGCAAGATGCCCAAAGCCTGATCGCGCTGGGCCGTGCGAACCTGGATCACCACACCCAATTCCTCGTTGAACAAGGCTTGCA
>CANJUS010000107.1:0-5681 GCA_947477505.1 Comamonadaceae bacterium
CCAAAGTCCAAGCCGAAAAAGCACAAGAAATATTGGTGTCCATCACCAGCGATGGGCAATATGCGGTCAACAAACAGCCGTTGGCCCAACGCGGGGTCAAGGCGCTGACCTTGGCCCTGTCCCAAGCCGGGACGGGTTTGGACAAACCCATGTTGGTCATCAGCGCCGATGCGCTGGCCCCTCACCAATCGGTCATCTCCGTCATGGAGGCAGGCAAGGCCGCGGGGATCCAGGCCATCACCTTTGTGACGCGCGCCCCCCAAGCTGGGGCCGCACGCTGAATGCGCGTCCCATGGCAAACATGGGTGCTGCGACAGTGGCAAACCCGTAACTGGTTCAGCCGAACCCTTTGGCCTCTGAGTGCACTCACCTGGGTGGTTTCCGTTTGGCGGCAACGCCAACGGGCTTTGAATCCGCCTCCTCAGACCAACGTTCCTGTGGTGGTGGTGGGCAATGTCATTGCGGGTGGCGCAGGTAAAACCCCCATCGTCATGAGCTTGGCCTTGCACTGGCAGGCCAAAGGGATCCATGTTGGCGTGGTGGCCAGGGGCCATGGCCGCAAGGTGGGCACACTCGCCTCAGTGGATGGAAAAAGTCGTTTTGAGGACGTGGGCGATGAACCTTTGTTGATTTGGCGCCGTTGTCAGGTGCCGGTTTTTGTGGGCCAAGACCGCGCCGCTTGCTGCCAAGCATTGCTGGCCGCACACCCCCAAACCCAAGTGTTGATCAGCGACGATGGACTGCAGCACCCAGGGCTGCACCGGGACTTTGAAATTTGCGTCTTTGATGAACGTGGCTTGGGAAACCGTTGGCTGCTTCCGGCAGGCCCTTTGCGCGAACCCTGGCCACGCCCAGCCAACCCGAACGTGCTGCGCTGGAACCTGAGTTCAAAGGCGTTAGCCGAGATCGAGTCAGTCCACGTGCGTCGGCAATTGGCCACCTATGCGGTGCAAGCCAATGGCCGTCGGCAACCCTTGGCTGCATGGGGCTCCCAACCGGTCAGCGCTGTGGCAGCCATCGCCAAGCCCGATCAGTTTTTTGACGGCTTGCGCGCTCAGGGTCTGAACCTGTGCGTTTCACAAGCCTGGCCTGACCACGACCCCTTGCATGCATTTGACCCCAACACCGCTGCGGGCGATTGGTTTTGCACCGAAAAAGACGCGGTCAAGTTGTGGGACAGATTCCCACAACTGTGGGCCGTCCCACTGGAAGTGTCTGGGCTCGATCCATGGTTGGCCGACATGGATCGGGCGCTGACCCAACGGATATCATCACCCCATGGACACCAAACTGCTTGAACTCTTGGTCTGCCCTGTCACCAAAGGGCCCTTGGAATACGTTCGCGAACGCCAAGAACTGCTATCGCGCAGTGCCCGTTTGGCATACCCCGTGCGTGACGGTATTCCCATCATGCTGGAAACACAAGCCAGGGCACTGACCGACGAAGAATGCGAGCGTTGAGTGGCCGCCAACCCGTTCACCGTGCTGATACCCGCCAGGATGGCATCGACCCGGCTGGCCGACAAGCCCTTGGCTGACATCGCCGGTGTGCCCATGGTGGTGCGGGTTGCGCAAAGGGCCCAACAAAGTCAGGCGCAAAGCGTGGTGGTGGCGGCCGACGATGAACGCATCGTGCAAGCGTGCCAAGCCCACCTCATCAAAGCCATATTGACCCGCTCTGACCATATTTCGGGCAGCGACCGATTGGCCCAAGCCTGTGAAATTTTAGGGCTCGACGGCACTGCGCTGGTGGTCAATGTGCAAGGCGATGAACCCTTGATTGAGCCCGCTGTCATCAACCAAGTGGCCCAATTGCTATCTGAGCGGCCAGACTGCAGCATGAGCACAGTGGCCCACGCCATCGTTGACCCCAAGGAATTGGTCAACCCGAATGTGGTGAAAGTGGTACTGGACCGCACCCACACCGCCATGTATTTCAGCCGTGCCACCATTCCACACTGGCGTGATGGTGCCGCGGCCCGAACACCCTCTCCCGTACAGGTGCTGCGCCATGTGGGCATCTATGGCTACCGCGCTGACTTTTTGCGCTCTTTTCCCGCGCTGGAGCGCGCGCCCTTGGAAGACATGGAGTCGCTCGAGCAACTTCGTGCCCTTTGGCACGGCCACAAAATCGCGGTGCACATCACGCCTCATGCCCCTGGCACGGGGGTCGACACCCCAGAAGATTTGGAACGGGTTCGACGCCATTTCGCCACCTCCGTGTAAGCCTTGCGCATTGCGTGCATGTTATTGTTGCAACTCGCGGTTTGGCAGGTATCGGACATCTGCCCATCGACAGAACACATAAGAATCTAAGGAAAGACATGAGACTCATCCTTTTAGGCGCGCCTGGCGCAGGCAAAGGCACCCAAGCCACTTTCATTTGCGAAAAATACAAAATCCCACAAATTTCTACAGGCGACATGCTCCGTGCAGCGGTCAAGGCCGGTACGGCCATGGGTCTGGCGGCCAAAAAAGTGATGGATGCTGGTGGCCTGGTCAGCGATGAAATCATCATCGGCCTGGTCAAAGAGCGCATTGCCCAGCCCGACTGTGCCCAGGGCTTCTTATTCGATGGCTTTCCCCGCACCATTCCACAAGCTGATGCCATGAAGGCGGCCGGTGTCAAGCTCGACCATGTGCTGGAAATCGACGTGCCCTTTGATGCCATCATTGAGCGCATGAGCGGACGCCGTGCCCACGTGGCCAGCGGGCGCACCTACCATATTCACTTCAATCCACCCAAAGTCAGCGGCATTGACGATGTCACCGGTGAGCCATTGATTCAGCGCGACGATGACAAAGAAGATACCGTGCGCAAGCGACTGGACGTGTACGCTGCGCAAACGCGGCCCTTGGTGGACTATTACGCCAATTGGGCCAAGTCCGACCCATCTCAGGCACCCCGATACAGCGCCATCAGTGGTGTGGGGCAAGTGGAAGAAATCAAGGCCCGGGCTTTTCAGGCCCTCGGCGCTTGACTGCGTTGGCCAGCAAGGCCAATACCATCACCACGCGGGCTTTATAAGGGTTGAGGGGCGAAACCAGCCCAAACCGATCCCCACTTTGGGCTTGAACCTGGCCCCAAGTGCAGCGGGTGGTTCTCCATACCCATGCGCCTTGCTGTTGCGCTTCAGACAAGGCGTCCTCCAGACCTTGGCTCATGGTGCCGTTGCCAGTTCCTGCGACGACCCAACCCGCAGGTTTTCCATCCGCGCGCATGATCGTGCGCACCAGACCACCGTCTTGGGCCGCATGGTTGTGAACCATTTCCACCCGTGGCCAATACGATACCCGGCCAAATTCCGCCACATCCAATTCGACTGGGTGTGTGGGTTGGCGTGCAAATCTCGCTTGCAACGCATCCAAATTCTGTATCGCCACCGCGATGGGCACGGGGTCGGCTGACGCAAAGGCACTCAAGGCCTGGCTGTCGAGCTTGGTCAGGCTGGCCGCAGCGTGCACTTGACCGGCAAACACACCAACCACACCTGCCCGGCCGGGCGCACTTGCCACGGCCAGCGCGTCTTTTAAATTACCGGGTCCATCAGGTTCAGAGACATTGGCCGCGCGCATGGCACCCGTGATGACAATGGTTTTGCCAGTAGGAAACAAGGCGTGAAGCAATATGGCGGTTTCCTCCAGGGTATCGGTCCCATGGGTGACGACCACGCCACGAACGTCCTCTTGGGCCAACCAATGTGCCAGCCTGGCCACCAAGCGCTGCCACTCGGTCCAACCCATGTTTTTGCTGTCAATGCGGGCCACATCTTCGGTTTCAATCTGCAAGCCACTGGGTTTAATCCCCCGCACCAAATCGTCCACAGCGACTTCCCCGGCGCGGTATTGCCGTGTTTGATCTGGGTTCGGTGCCCAGCCAGCAATCGTCCCACCTGTGCCTAAAACAACAACTTTTGATATTTTTTTGGTCATGGCACTTGCAAAGTTCAAAAAACTGGTTAAAAATACAGTTACTGGATATTCAGACAGCCCAAAGATCGACCCAACCATTGTGCAGGAGTCCCGACATGAATGAAGCCCCCAAGCTCACCGAGCGACAACAGCAAATTTTGTCATTGATCCAAAGCACCATTGAGCACAAGGGCTCGCCACCCACACGTGCTGAAATTGCGCGCGAACTCGGCTTCAAGTCCGCCAATGCAGCGGAGGAGCATCTCAAAGCGCTGGAACGCAAGGGTGTGATCGACTTGGTCAGCGGCACATCCAGAGGCATTCGGCTCAAAGAAGCGACCATGCGCTCGATCAACCATATTCGCAGCAAACAATTCAATTTGCCCCTGGATGGCTTGGCCCAGTTGGCACTGCCCTTGATCGGACGGGTCGCGGCCGGCTCCCCCATCCTGGCACAAGAGCACGTCGATCAAACCTTTTATGTCGAAAACAGCTTGTTTCAACGCACGCCAGACTATTTGCTCAAGGTACGAGGCATGTCCATGCGGGACGCGGGCATCATGGATGGCGATTTGCTGGCCGTACAAATCAGCAAAGAGGCTAAGAACGGTCAAATTGTGGTCGCCCGCTTGGGCGAAGAGGTGACTGTCAAGCGTTTTCGGCGCACCCTCAACAGCATTGAATTGCTGCCAGAAAACCCCGATTTTCAAACCATCGTGGTCGAGCCCGGCGAGCCCTTCGAAATCGAAGGTCTGGCCGTGGGTTTGATCCGCAACACCATGCTGTTTTAAGGAGCAAATATGAGTCTGGCCGTTTGGGGAGTTATTCAAATGATGTCGCCTTTTTATACCCTGTCCACACCAGTTGTGCCACCAAAACTGGTGCGCAATGGCAGTCCCTTGCGGCCTGCCCCTAGGCTGACCTTGGCCGCAGCCAAGCCCAGCAAAACCCTGCGGGTGGCGCGGGTCAAAGATGACCAATCCGGGCCCGGCAGAGCAGGCAGAATGGTTATTTCGGGCCGCATGGACGAAGTTTGCGCCGAACTCGATAGGTTGGTCCTGCTCGAAACAAGGCGACAAAACGCCTGCGTCGATACCCAACTGGCCGCTTGACCCCCTGGGTTAACACCCGACTGCGCCAGCGCAGCCCAGTCGGAAATGCCCAAATTTCAAAGGCACAATGCGCCCATGAACATTGTGATCCTTGATGACTACCAAGACGCGGTGCGCAAACTGGCTTGTTCGCAACTGCTCGAACCTTACTCGGCCAAGGTTTATACCAATACCGTCAAAGGAACAGGCCAATTGACTGTGCGCCTCAAAGACGCCGAAATTTTGGTGCTCATCCGAGAGCGAACCCACCTCAATCGCGCATTGATCGAAAAACTCCCCAAACTCAAGTTCATATCCCAAACGGGCAAGGTCGGGCCCCACATTGATGTGGCCGCATGCACCGAAAGAGGCATTGCTGTGGCACAAGGTGTCGGCTCGCCCATCGCACCCGCCGAGTTGACCTGGGCTTTGATCATGGCGGGCATGCGCCGCTTGCCACAGTACATCAGCAACCTAAAGCACGGCGCATGGCAGCAATCAGGCTTGAAAAACAGCACCATGCCTGTCAATTTTGGCTTGGGCATGGTGTTGCACGGTAAAACCATGGGCATTTGGGGTTTCGGAAAAATCGGTCAATTGGTCGCAGGCTATGCCAAAGCCTTTGGCATGCGGGTGCTGGTTTGGGGCAGTGAAACCTCTTGCCAGGCGGCCAATCAA
>CANJUS010000108.1:0-5666 GCA_947477505.1 Comamonadaceae bacterium
CTCAATCGCGTGCCCCAGGTTGTGGATTTCCAAGCGCCGCGCTGGGCCCAGCCCTTGCACGCCTTTGTGGATGTTGTAGGTGGCCACGCGCAAGGTCTTCATGGCACGGCCTGATCACTGAGCGATGGCCCGCCTGTTTGGGCGTGCATGGCCATTTGACTGGGCAGCATCAATATCGCCTCTGCATTGGAGGGTGAAAACACTTCATCAGCGGCTTGCAACCAAGGCAACCAACGGTACTCGGTGTGCTCGGTGGGGCTCAACACAATGGGCACCGTGGTGGGAACCTGTAATCCAAACACATGCTCAGTGTTGCGCCGAACATCTGGGGCATATCGCGGCCAGTATTGGGGGTAAATGTCATACACATTTTCCAAACCCCAGTCCCACAGCACACAACCGGGCGCATGAACGTCCAAGCCCGTCTCTTCCGCCACTTCGCGTGCGGCTGTTTGGGCATAGGTTTCGTGCAAATGGTCTTTGCTGCCCGTGACCGACTGCCAACTGCCCATGTCGGCCCGGCGCAGCAGCAACACCTGCTGGTCCAACGTGTGGATGACCACCAAAACCGACTGGGGAAGTTTGTAAATGGGCTTCATGGTGAGGGGATGCGGCGCATTGGAAGTCAATCGCCCGGGCATTTTGCACCCTGCTTGATGGCCAACTGAGGCAATTACGCCGATGGCACACGTTGAGGTGTTTTATTGAAAACAAAAAAGTGACTTTTGGAGGCCATGAAACACACCATAATCCATCTCTTTGACTCTCTCGGATTGTCGGCTTTGCAAGGCTGGCCATGCCATCAGCCCCATGCACCGCACGATTTTTCAAACCCCCGTCGTCAACACCTTGCTGCGCTGGTTTTCGGTGGCTTTTCTCAAGGCCACCGGTTGGAAGCTGGAGGGCCAGTTGCCCGCCAACGCACACAAAAGCGTGCTGATCGCTGCACCCCACACCAGCAACTGGGATTTGCCCTACACCTTGATGGTGGCGTTTGCTTTGCGGCTGAACATCTATTGGATGGGCAAGGTGCAAATTTTTCGCTTTCCTTTTCGCGGGCTGATGATGTGGTTGGGCGGCATTCCAGTGCAACGTGAGAAGACCAATAACTTGGTGGCTGCATCGGTGCAGACCCTCACGGATGCCGACGGCCCGGTGCAACTGGTGGTCCCACCGGAAGGCACCCGCAGCCAAACCCGGTATTGGAAAACCGGGTTTTATTACATCGCCACTGGCGCCAATGTGCCCATTGTGTTGGGCTACTTGGACTACGCCAAAAAAATCAGCGGTCTGGGCCCGGTGTTTGAACCCAGCGGCGACATTGAAGCCGACATGGCTCGCATCAAAGCCTTTTACGCGCCCTTCAAGGGCAAGAACCCGCAGCAATTTGTCACGGACTGACTAGGCCGTTTGGGCCGCGCGGGTGCGGTTGGGCTGCGGTTCAGGGTGGCCCACCAGAGCGGGGGCCAAGCCCAAATTCATCAGCTCCGTGGCAGATTGTGTGGTGGCAGCCAGCCAATCGTTCCAAAGCGATGGGGGCAGCATCACAGGTGAGCGTTTTTCCTCTCCACCTTTGTGAAACCGCTGCATCAGTTCATGGTCATCAGCGTTGACGGTGAGCATGGCAAATGACACCACGGTCGCGCCAGTTGAACTCTCGCGCCAGCGCTCCCACAAGCACGGCAAACCCAAGGGCTGGCCATCTTGGCTGGCAATGGACCAGCGCACAGCGCGGCCGCTTTCATAGCAGGGTTCATAAAACCGATCGACCAACAGCAAAGCATATTGGCGCGCTTGCCAGGCATGGCGAAAACTGGGCTTGTCTGGGGCCGTCTCGCTCCTGGCGTTGTAGGTGTGGCGGCCAAAACTGATGTCTTTGGCCCAGGGTGGTATCAGACCAAAACGAGCCTGCCCCGCAGCGTGTCGTTGTTGCTGGTGGCTGCGCAACACAATGGGTGCCTCGTAGCCCGGGTAGGCCTCTTCAGGGTGCCCGTTTGGCCAATCCACCCCCATGGCCTGCGCCGCCCATTCGGTTTGTCGGGTGGGGGTGAAGTTGGTGCACATGGGTGCAGGAAACGATCACCAGCCGTCGTCATCCGACCCAGATGAACCCACGTCCCAGCTGTCACCGCCACTGCCTGCATCAAAGGTGCCCATATCGGGGCGACTGGGGGCGTCAAAGGGCACATAGCCCGCACTGTCATGGCCTGCATTTGAACCCGCATTGGCACTGCCTGGGTTGTGGCTGGCCCCACCCTCCATGGCCTTGGACAAGGCATAGCCTGCGGCCAAACCGGCCACACCGCCAATGACCGCGCCACCCATCGCACCCATGCCACCAGGGGCTGGGGCACCCGCTTGCGGGTAAGCTGGCGCAGCGGCTGGCGGTGCGTACTGGGCACCAAAACCACGCGGTGCGGTCGTTGCTGCACCGGCTTGCGCAGGGTTCAAGCCCGAACCAATGATGCCGCCTGCGGCCATGGGTGCGCCACCATAGGCCGTTGCTTGTGCCGCCATGGGTGCTGCCGCAGCGGGTGCCGTGGCCGCACGGCGGCGCAGGATCAAGCCCAGCAACACCAAACCACCGGCCACGACCCAAACATACATGAGGTTAAAACCGCCACTGGGGGCTTCGCTGGCTGGGGCAGCAGCTGGTACAGGCGCCGCTTTGGGGGCCACAGCAGTGCCTGGGTTCGCTGGCGCTGACGCAGGCGCACCGCGCACTTGCGCATGCACCGTGTCGTAGGTTTTGGCAAAAGCCTCGGGGCTGGTGGCGAATTTCAAACCAGGGTCAATGGTTTTGGCTTGGTCCAAGGCCTGTTGGGCCTCGAAGTATTTGCCTTGGCGCGCCAGCACTTGGCCCAATTCGTAATGGGCCTTGGCACTTTGTGGCTTGGCCTGCAAAACCTCGCGCAACATGGTCTCGGCTTGGGGCAACTGGCCTGCTGTGACCGCAGACTCGATGTCTTTGGGGCTGGGCAAAGCCCAAGCCCAACCGGCAGCCAGGGTCAAGACCAACGACAAAAACAAGCGCAAAAACAGGGGGTGGCGTGACAGGTTCATGAATCATCCCTTTCGGAGAAAGACAACGGGCACATTCGAACACAGCCCAAGGCAAATGGTGTGACAAAGCCTTGTGAAGGCTGGGGCCAATGTCCCCAGCACCCCGCTAATTGGGGTGCATCGGGCCGAAAGCAAGGGGTGAATGGGCCACACCACCTCACAACAAGCCGCCCGGACATGCGAATCCTGCCGCGCAGTCGATCGAGGGTAAGGCCCTCAGGCGGCTTTGACTGCGTCGAGGTTGCGCAAACGGATGTGCAATTCGCGCAACTGCTTTTCGTCCACCGGCGAAGGCGCTTGGGTCAGCAAGCATTGGGCGCGTTGGGTCTTGGGGAAGGCAATCACGTCGCGAATGGATTCGGCACCCGTCATCAAGGTGATGACGCGGTCCAAACCAAAGGCGATACCCCCGTGCGGCGGGGCGCCGTACTGCAAGGCGTCGAGCAAAAACCCAAATTTGAGTTGGGCTTCCTCGGGGGTGATTTTCAATGCGTCAAACACTTTTTGCTGCACATCGGCACGGTGGATGCGCACCGAGCCGCCGCCAATCTCCCAGCCATTGAGCACCATGTCGTAGCCTTTGGCTATGCATTTTTCTGGGGCGGTGACCATCCAATCTTCGTGCCCGTCTTTGGGTGCGGTGAAGGGGTGGTGCACCGCGGTGTAGCGCTGCGCCTCTTCGTCAAATTCAAACATGGGGAAATCCACCACCCACAGGGGCGCCCAGCGGTCTTCAAACAAACCACTCTTTTTGGCCAACTCGCTGTGACCCACCTTCAGGCGCAAGGCACCCATGGAATCGTTGACCACCTTGGCCTTGTCGGCCCCAAAAAACAGCACATCGCCATCTTGAGCGCCAGTGCGCTGCAAAATTTCGGCAATCGCTTTGTCGTGCAGGTTCTTCACAATGGGCGACTGCAAACCATCGCGCCCTTTGGCCACATCGTTGACCTTGATCCAGGCCAGACCCTTGGCACCGTAAATTTTCACAAACTCGGTGTAGCCATCGATCTCGCCACGGCTGATCTCGCCCCCGCCCGGTACGCGCAAGGCCACCACGCGCCCACCTTTGCTGGTGGCCGGCGCACTGAAGACTTTAAAGTCCACATCACCCATCACATCTGTGAGTTCGGTCAAACCGAGTTTGACGCGCAAATCGGGTTTGTCCGAACCGTACAAGTGCATCGCATCTTGATAGCTCATGACGGGGAAGTCCCCCAAATCAATGCCCAGGGCGTGTTTGAACACGCCTTTGATCATGTCTTGGAACAAGGCACGGATTTCTTCTTCGGTCAAAAACGAGGTTTCGATATCGATTTGGGTGAACTCGGGCTGGCGGTCGGCACGCAGGTCTTCGTCGCGAAAGCACTTGGTGATTTGGTAGTAACGGTCATAGCCAGCCACCATCAGCAATTGTTTGAACAACTGGGGCGACTGGGGCAGCGCAAAAAATTGCCCGTCATGCACCCGACTGGGCACCAAGTAGTCGCGCGCGCCTTCGGGTGTGCTCTTGGTGAGCATGGGGGTCTCAATATCGACAAAACCATTGGCATCCAAAAACTTGCGCACCTCCATGGCCACTTTGTAGCGCAGCATGAGGTTTTTTTGCATGTAGGGGCGGCGCAAATCGAGCACCCGGTGGGTCAAGCGGGTGGTCTCAGAGAGGTTGTCGTCATCGAGTTGGAACGGGGGCGTGACGGAGGGGTTGAGCACCGTCAGTTCATGGCACAGCACTTCGATCTTGCCGCTTTTGAGGCCGTCGTTGGTCGTGCCCTCGGGGCGGGGTCGCACCAAGCCTTTGACCTGAATGCAAAACTCGTTGCGCAAGTCTTCTGCGATGGCAAACATTTCGGGGCGATCGGGGTCACACACCACTTGCACATAGCCTTCGCGGTCGCGCAGGTCGACAAAAATCACACCACCGTGGTCACGTCGGCGGTTGACCCAGCCACACAGAGAGACGGTTTGCCCGCTCAGGGCTTCGGTCACCAGACCGCAATAATGGGAACGCATGGCCATACTTTGCTTTCTCTTGTCAATCAACCCCGCCGATCAAGCGTGGGGGTTCAGGGGTTTGGGGTCCACAGGCACATCGGGTGCCACCGCACCCATGGAGATCACATAGGTCAGGGCTTCGTCAACGCTCATGGACAACTCGATCACATCGGCGCGCGGCACCATCAGAAAAAAGCCGCTGGTGGGGTTGGGGGTGGTGGGCACATACACGCTCATCCATTCGCCACTGAGGTGCTGGGCCACTTCACCCGAGGGCGCACCGGTTTGAAAACCAATCGTCCACGACCCGGCGCGCGGGTACTGCAGCATCACGGCCTTGCGAAACGCGTTGCCGTTGCTGGAGAACAAAGTGTCAGAAACTTTTTTGACACTGGTGTAGATGGACTTGACGATGGGTATTTGGGTGAACAAGCGGTCCCATTGGCGCACAAACCACCGGCCCGCCACGTTGGAGACCAAGGCACCCGTGAGCAGCAAAAGCAACAAGATCAAGCCCACACCCAAACCAGGCACTTCGCGCAGACCAGCCACAGGATTGACACCCCCTTCGGGAATGACCGAGTCCAGCCCATACATCATGCCCAGGA
>CANJUS010000109.1:0-5662 GCA_947477505.1 Comamonadaceae bacterium
GGTGCAAAGATTGCACGCCAGGGGTTTTTCTCGCACTGAACTGGTTCTGCGCATGACCCGTGAAGAAATCGGCAGTTACCTGGGCCTGAAACTGGAAACCGTCAGCCGGACCTTCTCTAAGTTTGCAGAAGAAGGCAGCATCGAGGTCAAGCAGCGCCATGTGCAAATCATCGACCCCCAGGCCTTGCAGCAAATTGTCAACGCAGGGACATGCGCCTAAAAGCCCTCACAGCGGACCTGGCTCACCGCTTTCTTTCTCGTCCATGGCCAAACGGCCATCTCGATTGACCGAGTCCCCCGACTGGCTGAGCAGCAAGCTCAGTGCGCTGGCCACCGCAGTGACCGTCCACAGCAGAAAAAACCCCAAGCTGTAAATGGCTTGGCGCGGCAATGTGATGCCTTGCCCCATCCAGCGCATGTCTTCTGGGTCAATCATGGCAAAAACCAGCATCTCCAAGACACCAGCCGCCAAAAAGGCAGGCCACAAGACCCACATCAAATGCCATCTCCACATGCTGACCTCCTGGGGCGGTGGCTTACTTGGCCGGCACGGCGCTGTCCACGCCAGGCACCGACGGGGTGGCCGCATGGTTGCGGGCCTGGTGCGCTGGAACCAGCGCACGTTGTGCGGCCGGGCTGATGACCTGGCTGGGGTGGTCAATGACCTCGTCCGCCCCTTTCAATGCCAATGCACCGGTGTACAAGGAAGCCACCACCACGACCGCAGGTCCAAGCAATACCAACCAAACATGGCCATAGCGCCACCAGGCCAAAGATGGAGCTTCGTCATGGGTTTTCATTGTTTGTCTCCTGTTGTCATCGGGGAATCAGAAATACAGACGCCTCAACCACTTTTTGACCGCTGTGGGGGTCGTCAATGTCAAACCAAATTTTGTGCGATCCCGGCTCGCCAGAGCCATACGGCACGTCCACATGCACCACCACCCAGCGTGCCTGGGCCGCCTCCACATGGATGGGGTCCATGTCACGCAGCTCAATCCCATGCAAGCCCCTGACCGAAACTTGGTAGTCGCTGCTGTGCTCGGTGGCGTTCATGATTTGCAAGCGATAGACATTTTGCAGCGTACCGTACTCAGTGATGCGCGACAAGGTGGTGCGGTCGCGCACGATGTCAACCCGAAAAGGCGTGCGCAAGGCCAAGCTCGCGGACAAAGCCAACACCAAGGCAAGCAATACACCGGTATAGATCCACACCCGGATACGCATCACCTGGCCCCAAATTTGAGCCGAATTCCACCCCTTTTTGATGGCGTTTTGCGTCGCATAGCGAACCAAACCACGTGGCAGGCCCACTTTGTCCATCACGGTGTCACACACGTCGGCACAAGCACCACAGCCGATGCACTCGTACTGCAAGCCATCTCGGATATCAATGCCTGTGGGACACACCTGCACACACAAACTGCAATCGATGCAGTCACCTGTCGTGCGTTTCACATCAGCGGTGGTCTGGTGTTTGCCCCTGGGCTCGCCCCGCTGGGCGTCGTAGGTCACGATCAGGGTGTCGGCATCGAACATGGCACTTTGAAAGCGCGCATACGGGCACATGTATTTGCACACCTGCTCGCGCATGAAGCCGGCATTGCCGTAGGTGGCGAAGCCATAGAAAAACACCCAAAAAACCTCCCACGAGGACATGCGGGTTTGCAAAAACTCCATGCCCAACGACTTGATGGGGGTGAAATAGCCCACAAACGTGAAGCCCGTCCACATGGCAACGCCCAACCAGATGATGTGCTTGTACCATTTCTTAACCAACATCTCGAGACTGAATTGGCCCGCATCCAAGCGCATGCGGGCGCTTCGGTCACCTTCGATCTTGCGCTCGATCCACATGAAAATTTCGCTGTAAACCGTTTGCGGGCAAGCGTAGCCACACCACAGCCGACCGGCCACCGCCGTGAACAAAAACAAAGACAAGGCAGAGATGACCAACAAACCCGTCAAGTAAATAAAGTCTTGCGGATACAGCACCAAGCCAAAAATATAAAACCGCCGGGCACCCAAATCAAACAAAACGGCTTGCCGCTGCCCCCACGCCAACCAAGGCAAACCATAAAAGACCAATTGGGTGAGCCACACCAGGGCCCATCGCCACATGGCGAAGCGGCCTTGCACCGATCGAGGGTAAATTTTCGGTGACGGCGCATACAAAGATGCGCCCGAACCATCCACGGGCTGAATATCAATGACCTTGCGCACGGGTTTCAACATGGCGCGCCCACGCGCTCCTCACAAAAGATCATGGTTTCTGGGTCGAGGTATTGGACAGGCCCCACACATAAGCACTCAACACATGGATTTGCGATGGCGTCAGTCGCCCCTCTTGGGCGGGCATTTGATTGAGCTTGCCATTGGTGACCATGGACACAATCACCTCCTCACCCCAACCATGCAGCCAAACTTTATCGGTCAAGTTGGGGGCACCCAAGGCCTGATTGCCTTTGGCATCGGCGCCGTGGCAGGCCGCGCAAGCGCCAAATTTGGGCTTGCCCAAGGCGGCACGCAAAGAGTCGTTCGGAGAACCCGACAAGCTCAACACATGGTGGGCCAGGTTTTTCACGTCCTCTGCACCACCTACTGCCGCCGCCATGGGGGGCATATTGCCCTGCCGGCCAAGCGTGATGCTTTCTTTGATCTTGTCTGGACTGCCCCCATACAACCAATCGCCATCGGTCAAATTGGGGAAGCCTTTGGTGCCCCTGGCGTCAGATCCATGGCATTGGGCGCAGTTGTTCAAAAACAAATGCTCTCCAATGTGACGCGCCTGCGGGTCCAGTGCCACTTGCTCTGGGCTCATGGCATCAAAGCGGGCATATATGGGTGCCAAATCGGCATTGGCCTGGGTCACTTCCTGTTCGTACTGCTGGACAGAGGTCCAAGCAAAACGCCCTTCGTGGTTGCCCAAACCAGGGTAAAAGGCCAAATAAAACAAGGAAAAAACAATGGTCAGGACAAACAAGCCCACCCACCACAAGGGCAAGGGGTTGTTCGACTCGCGCAGGTCTTCATCCCACACGTGTCCGGTGGTGTTGTCAACGGAGTCAGGTAACTTCTTACGTGACGTCACCCACAAAAGCAAAACACAGCCCAATATGCCACCCAGGGTGATCCAAGTGACGTAATGAGACCAAAAAGAATGTACAAAATCACTCATGTGTGAACTCCTCAATCACCCAAAAAAGGCAGTTGGGCGGCTTCTTCAAACGCTTGGGTTTTGCGCCTGTCCATCACCCAGGCCACGATGGCCAGAAAACACACAAAACCCAACACGGTGGTGGCAATTCTCAAAACGGTGATGTCCATGGTTTTAAATCCTTACTTCAAAGCGCGGCCCATGGCCTGCAAATAGGCGATCAAGGCATCCATGTCGGTTTTGCCTTGCACATCCTGGCTGGCAGAGGCTATTTCTGCATCGGTGTAGGGCACGCCCACACGTCGCAGGGCTGTCATGTGCGCGGGCATTGCTGCGGCGTCAACCGGCGACTTTTCCAACCAGGGGTAGGCCGGCATATTGGATTCAGGAACCACGTCTCGTGCGTTCACCAAGTGGATGCGGTGCCATTCATCGCTGTATTTGCCTCCTACCCGGTGCAGATCTGGGCCCGTGCGTTTGCTGCCCCACTGGAAGGGGTGGTCATAGACGAATTCACCGGCCACTGAATAGTGGCCATAGCGCAGGGTCTCGGCACGCAAGGGGCGGATCATTTGCGAGTGGCAGTTGTAACAACCTTCGCGCACATAGACATCGCGCCCTGCCAACTGCAACGCCGTGTAGGGTTTGACACCCTCTATGGGCTGGGTGGTGGACTTTTGGAAAAACAGTGGAATGATTTCCACCATGCCGCCCACAGCGATGACCAACAAAATCAACACCACCATCAACAGGTTGTTGGTCTCGATTTTTTCGTGGGTGAAACCGGATTCTGGTTTATTGCTCATGGTGACTCCTCAAGCGTGGGCTGGTGCAACAGGGATGGCCACCAATTGGGCCTTGCCATGCCATGCGGTCATGACCACATTCCATAGCATGACCAACATGCCACCGAGATACAGCACCCCACCGATCACCCGCACCACGTAGTAGGGATAGGTTGCTTTGACGCTTTCGACAAAGGTGTAAGTCAAGGTGCCGTCGTCGTTGATGGCGCGCCACATCAGGCCTTGCATCACCCCGGCGATCCACATGGCTGCGATGTACAGCACAATGCCGATGGTGGCCATCCAAAAATGCAGTTCAATGGCAGGGATGCTGTGCATTTTTTTCTGTCCAAACAAGCGTGGGATCAAGAAGTAAAGCGCCCCCATGGACACCAGTCCCACCCACCCCAAGGCGCCTGAGTGAACGTGGCCCACCGTCCAGTCGGTGTAATGCGACAAGGCATTGACCGTCTTGATGGACATCATGGGGCCTTCAAAGGTGCTCATGCCGTAAAAAGACAAGGAAACAATCATGAAGCGCAAGATCGGGTCATCGCGCAGTTTGTGCCAAGCGCCAGACAAGGTCATCACACCGTTGATCATGCCCCCCCAACTGGGCGCAAGCAATATCAGCGAGAACGCCATGCCCAAAGACTGTGTCCAATCTGGCAAAGCGGTGTAGTGCAAATGGTGCGGGCCGGCCCACATGTAGGTGAAGATCAGCGCCCAAAAGTGCACGATCGACAAGCGGTAGGAATAAACAGGCCGCTCCACTTGCTTGGGGATGAAGTAGTACATCATGCCCAGAAAACCTGCCGTCAAGAAAAATCCCACGGCGTTGTGGCCGTACCACCACTGAATCATGGCGTCTTGCACACCTGCGTAGGCCGAGTAGGACTTCATCCAACCCGCAGGCACGGCAGCACTGTTGACCAGGTGCAAGATGGCCACGGCCAATATGAATGCGCCATAAAACCAGTTGGCGACATAAATGTGTTTGACTTTGCGCTGCCCCACGGTGCCAAAAAACACCACGGCATAAGACACCCACACCAAGGTGATCAAAATATCAATCGGCCACTCGAGCTCAGCATACTCTTTGCCGCTGGTGTAGCCCAGGGGCAGGCTGATGGCCGCAGCCAAGATGACCGCTTGCCAACCCCAAAAGGTGAAGGCTGCCAACTTGGGGGCAAATAAACGGGTTTGCCCCGTGCGCTGCACCACGTAATAGCTGGTGGCGAACAAGGCACAACCGCCAAACGCAAAAATCACAGCATTGGTGTGCAATGGCCGGAGTCGGCCGTAACTCAGCCATGGAATACCAAAGTTCAATTCAGGCCAAGCCAACTGGGCAGCGATGATCACGCCCACCAGCATGCCGACCACTCCCCAGATCACGGCCATGATGGAGAACTGGCGCACCGCCGTGTCACTGTAAGCCGTTGTAATGTGCTGTTGATTCATTTCTTAACCTCTTGAAAACCGCGTAGACAGTATGTAATGGATTGAGCTTGGGCGGCTTGATGCAGATCAATCGTTGCGCAAAATCCGCTCGCCTTCTTGTTCGATCGATTCAAATTGCCCCGTGTGAATGGCCCACCACAGCCCCGCCAAGATCAGCAAGACCAAGGCAACAGACAACGGAATGAGTAAAAACAAAATATCCATTGAATAAACTTTCAATCAGCTGACAACATCGCTTGGTCACGCGAGAGTTGCA